>DATHTC010000166.1:0-7828 GCA_035463735.1 Gaiellaceae bacterium
GGGATCTTCGCCCCGGTCGACCAGCACACCCACCATCCGACGGCGGAGGTCCCGGCGTGACGGCCGCGGCGACCGAGCTCGTCACGCTGACCGTCGACGGCGTCGAGGTCGCGGTGCCGAAGGGCACCGGCCTCGTCGAGACGGCCATGGTCGCGGGCATCGAGGTCCCGGTGTTCTGCTACGAGCCGCGCCTCGGCCCGGCCGTCGGGGCGTGCCGCATGTGCCTCGTCGAGGTCGAGGGGATGCCGAAGCTCCAGGCCGGCTGCACGATGACCGCCCAGGACGGGATGGTGGTGAAGACGGCCGCGACCTCCGCGAAGGCCGCCGACGGCCAGAACGGGACGCTCGAGTTCATCCTCGTCAACCACCCGCTCGACTGCCCGGTCTGCGACAAGGGCGGCGAGTGCCCGCTCCAGGACCTCACCTTCCGCTACGGCCCGGGTACGACGCGGATGACGTTCCCGAAGCGCACCTTCGAGAAGCCGATCCCGATCTCGCCGACGATCTCGCTCGACCGCGAGCGCTGCATCCTCTGCTACCGCTGCACCCGCTTCTCCTCCGACGTCTCCGAGGACGGCGAGCTCGTGGCGGTCAACCGCGGCGCCCAGTCGCTGATCACGACCTTCGGCGACGAGCCGTACCGCTCGCCCTTCTCCGGCAACGTGACCGAGCTGTGCCCCGTCGGGGCGCTGCTGCCCACCCAGTACCGGTTCCAGGGCCGGCCGTGGGAGATCCAGAACGTGCCGACGGTGTGCGCGCTCTGCCCCGTCGGCTGCAACACCTCCGTGACGACGCGGGAGGGGAAGGTGAAGCGCGTGCTCTCGCGGAACCACCCGGAGGTCGACGAGGGCTGGATCTGCGACAAGGGCCGCTTCGCGTTCCCGCACCTCGACGCGGCGGACCGCATCGTCGAGCCCCTGCAGCGCGTCCGGCGGCGCGGGATGAGCGCAGTCGGCTGGGACGAGGCGCTCGACGAGGCCGAGCGGCTGCTGCGGACGGCGGAGGGGCGGATCGTGACGGCGCTCTCCGGCAACGAGACGGTCGAGCTCTCGTACGCGCTGGCGAAGCTGCTCCGCGACGGACTCGGCGCGCACACGGCCGTGCTGCCCGAGGAGGTCGACGAGTCGATCGACGCGTACCGCCTGCCGCTGTCGGCGATCCGCGACGCGGAGGTTGTGGTCGTCGTTGGAGACGACCCGGTGGTCGAGCGCGCGCCGGTGGTGGAGCTCTGGATCCGGGCGGCGCGCCGGAACGGGGCGCAGGTCGTGACGATCGGCCCCGCGGGATCAGTGCGGCGGCCGCCGGGCGCGGGGGCAGACGTCTGCCGCGAGCTCGCAGCCGGGGACGACGACCTGTGCCACACGCTGCGCGCGTCCGAGCGCGTGGTGCTGATCTGGTCCGGCCCGCACGGCCAGGGCGGACGCCACGTGGCGGCGCTCGCGGAACGCCTCGGCTTCCGAGACAAGCCCGACTCAGGCGTGTTCTACCTTCCCGCCACGCCCAACGGCCGTGGGGTCGCCGAGGCGTGGGCGGCCGCCTCCGACGCCGAGGCCGACGACGCCGGCGAGATCGGGCTGCTCGTCGTCTCCGGGGACGAGGCGGCCGCGGATCCGAGCGTCCGCGCGCTCGCGGAGCGCGCCGAGGCCGTGATCGCGATCACGATGTTCCAGGGGCTCGCCGTCGGCTGGGCCGACCTCGTGCTCCCGGCGACGAGCTACCTCGAGCGCGACGGGACGACGGTCAACCTCGAAGGACGGCTGCAGCGGCTTCGCCGTGCGGTGATCCCTCCGTGCCCGGACGAGCTCGCGTGGATCTCGCGGCTCGCCGAGCGCTTCGGGGTCGACGTGTCGCCGTACGCGGCCCGCGTGTTCGAGGAGCTCTCGGAGCGGGTCTACGGCGGCCTCCCGTTCGTCGAGGTCGGCGACTTCGCGCCGTTGCGCGGGCGCAGCGAGGCGCCGGCCGTCGCTCCGCTGACCGACGCGCCGCAGCCCGCGCGCGGCAGCGACGGCCACTACCTCGACCTCGTGCGCTACCGGGCGCTCTTCTCGGGCCCCGCGGTGGAGCGCACGCCCGAGCTCCAGTTCCAGCGCCCCGCCCCGGAGGTCGAGCTCGCGCTCGACGACGCCGACCGCCGCGGCATCGCCACGGGCGACACCGTCGAGGTGCGCTCGAACGGCACGGCCGTCGCGCTGCGCGCGACGGTCAGACGGCACCTCATGCCCGGGGTGGTGCGCATCGCGGAGGACCACGCCCGCGACCTGCACACCCGGGTGGAGGTCACGAAGGCGAGGCCGTCTGACCACATCGAGCCCGAAGGGGTCGATGTGGCGTGAACGAGGTCTGGTGGGTGACGCTGATCAAGGCGGTCGTGATCGTGAACGTGCCGCTGCTCGCCTTCGCCTACACGACCCTGCTCGAGCGCAAGCTCCTCGGCCGCATGCAGCTCCGCTACGGCCCCAACCAGGCCGGCCCGTACGGGCTGCTCCAGCCGATCGCCGACCTCGTGAAGCTGATCCGCAAGGAGAGCTTCCTGCCCACGAGCGGCGTCGACCCCCTGTTCATCGTCTCGCCGATCCTCGCCGCGTTCACGGCGCTCGCCGCGTTCGCCGTGATCCCGTTCGGCGAGGGCTGGACGATCGCCGGCTACGACGTCACCGGCCAGGTGCTCGACGTCCCGATCGCGCTCATCTTCGTCTTCGCGCTCGGCTCGATCGGCGTCTACGGCTTCATCGTCGGCGGCTGGGCGTCCGACTCGAAGTACTCGCTGCTCGGGTCGATGCGCACCTGCGCGCAGCTCGTCTCGTACGAGGTCTCGCTTGCGCTGTCGGTGCTCGGCGTCGTGATCATGGGCGAGTCGCTGCGGCTCACGGAGATCGTCGCGAAGCAGGACGAGACGCTCTGGTTCGTGCTGCCGCAGCTCGTCGGCTTCCTCGTCTTCATGGTCGCGGGAACGGCCGAGACGTCCCGCGCGCCGTTCGACCTGCCGGAGGCCGAGTCGGAGCTCGTCGCCGGCTACCACACGGAGTACGGCGGCATGCGCTGGGGCCTGTTCTCGATGGCCGAGTACATCAACATGATCACGCTCTCGGCCCTCGCGACGACGCTGTTCCTCGGCGGCTGGCACTTCCCGGTGCTCGACTGGCTCGGGCCACTGTGGTTCGCGCTCAAGGTGTTCCTGCTCGTGTCCCTCTTCATCTGGCTGAAGGCGACGCTGCCGCGCCTGCGCTACGACCAGCTGATGCGCTTCGGCTGGAAGGTGCTGCTGCCGGTGGCGACGCTCAACGCGGTGATCACGGCGCTCGTCGTGGTGGCGGTGGACTAGTGCCCCGCCCGGCGATGCAGACCGCGCCCTGCGCCGCGATCACGCGGCGCCCGAGCCCACCCTCGCCCTTGCGAAGGCAACCAGCCTTCGCGGCGGACGAGTGCGGCCTCCGGCTTGGTGCTCGCGTCGCAGACCATCGGCGGCATCACCGGAAGGAGCACTGATGGCCGCCGTCACGGCACCCGTCAAGGGCTTCGCGGTCACGTTCAAGCAGCTGTTCAAGAAGCCGATCACGCAGCAGTACCCCGACTACAAGCGGCCGCTCTACCCGCGGTTCCGCGGCCGCCACCGGCTCAACCGGTTCGAGAACGGGCTCGAGAAGTGCGTCGGCTGCTCGCTCTGCGCAGCCGCCTGCCCCGCGGACTGCATCCGGGTCGTCGCCGCCGAGAACACGCCGGAGAACCGCGTCTCCGCCGGCGAGCGCTACGCCCGGATCTACGAGATCAACATGAGCCGCTGCATCTTCTGCGGCTACTGCGAGCTCGCCTGCCCGTTCGACGCGATCACGCTCGGGAACGAGTTCGAGATCTCGGAGCACAACCGCGCCGACCTGATCTACACGAAGGACATGCTCCTGGCGGAGCCGGTGAAGAAGGTGCCGATCGCCGACCCGGCGCTCTACGACACCCCGATCCCCTACTACAAGACGGACGCGTAGGGCGGCAGCGAGTGGCGGACTTCCTCGTCTGGGCGGTGTGGTTCGGCGCGGCGTTCGCCTGCATCGGCTCCGGCGTCGCGGTGGTCAGCTTCCAGAACCCGTTCTTCTCGGCGATTGCGCTGATCGGCAACCTCGCCTCGCTCGCAGTCCTCTACCTGCTGCTCTCGGCCGAGTTCGTCGCGGCCGCCCAGGTCCTCGTGTACGCAGGGGCGGTCGTCGTGATGTTCCTGTTCGTGATCGCGTACCTCGGCGGGCGCGCGGACGCACCGTGGGCAGGACGCTCGAGCTGGCAGCTGTTCGCAGCCGTGATCGCGGCGGGCGCGATCCTGCTCGAGGTCGTGATGGCGATCGGCCTCAAGGCCGGCGGGCGCCTCTCGGACGAGGCCGCGATCGAGGAGGCGTTCGGCAGCCCCGCCGAGATCGGCCGCCTGTTCCTCGCCGACCACCTGCTCGCCTTCGAGATCACCTCGATCGTCCTGCTCGTCGCCGCGGTCGGCGGCGTCGTCCTCGGCGCCCACTCGCGGCGCTCCGAGGAAGAGCGGGTGGAGCCGCTGTAGCCCCATGCGCGGGCCCGACGTCACCTGGTATCTCGCGATCGCCGGCACCCTCTTCGCCACCGGCGCGCTCGGCGTCCTCATCCGCCGCAGCCCGCTGATCGTGCTGCTCTCGCTGGAGATCATGCTCAACGGCGCCAACCTCGCCCTGATCGCATTCGCGCGACAGCTCGGCGACGGCTCCGGGCAGATCTTCGCACTCGCCGTGATGGCGGTCGCCGCCTCCGAGGTGGTGGTCGGCCTCGGGCTGATCGTCGCGATGGCGCGGCAGCGCCTCGACCTCGACGTCGACAAGCTCACGCAGCTCCACGGCTGATGACCGTCGGCGCCTGGATCTGCCTCGCCTCGCCGCTCGCCTCGGCGATCCTGCTCGTGCTCCTCGGGACGCGGATCCCGCGCCGCACGGCGGGCGTGATCGCAACGACCGCGACCGCGGTCGCCTTCGCGGGGGCCGTCGTCGCGCTCGTCGACACGCTCGGGCGCGACGCGGAGGAGCGGCAGGAGGTCACCACGGCCTGGACGTGGCTCGCCGCCGGCAACGTCGACGTCGGCCTCTCGCTGCTCGTCGACCCGCTCTCGGTCGTGATGATGCTGATCGTCAGCGGCGTCGGCTCGCTGATCGTGGGCTACTCGATCGGCTACATGCACGGCGCCGACGAGGAGCGGCGGTACTTCGCGTACATGTCGATCTTCGTCTTCGCGATGCTGCTGCTCGTCCTCTCGGCGAACTACGTGATCCTGCTCGCCGGATGGGGCCTCGTCGGGCTGGCGTCCTACCTGCTGATCGGGTTCGAGCACGAGCGGCCCGCTGCCGTCGCCGCCGCGAAGAAGGCGTTCATCATGAACGCGGTCGGCGACGCGACGATGGTGCTCGCGATCTTCCTGCTCGTCTGGGAGGCCGGCACCGTCGACTACCTCGCGAGCTTCGAGCGGATCGGCGGGCTCTCCGACACGGTCGTCACGCTCGTGGCGCTGGGAATGCTGGGCGGCGCCGTCGCGAAGTCGGCGCAGATCCCGCTGCACACGTGGCTGCCCGACGCGATGGAGGGCCCGACGCCGGTGTCGGCCCTGATCCACGCGGCGACGATGGTCACCGCCGGCGTCTACCTGCTCGTCCGCCTGCACCCCGTGTACGAGGAGGCGGTCGCGATCCAGGACCTCGCGGCGGGGCTCGGCGCGCTCACGCTGCTCGTCGCGGGGCTGATCGCCCTCGTCCAGACGGACATCAAGCGCGTGATCGCGTACTCGACGATGTCGCAGATCGGCTACATGTTCCTCGGGGCGGGGATCGCGGCGTACGGCAACGCGATCATCCACCTGATGACGCACGCCGTCTTCAAGGCGCTGCTCTTCCTCGGCGCGGGCATCGTCATCCACGCCCTGCTCGGCGAGCAGGACATGCGCCGCATGGGCGGCCTCCGGCGGCTGCTGCCGAGGACGTACCTGGCGATGCTGATCGGCGCGCTCGCCCTCGTCGGCATCCCGCCGCTGTCGGGCTTCTTCTCGAAGGACGCGATCCTCGCCTCCGCCCTCGCCGACGGCGGCGCGTGGGGGTACACGCTGTTCGCGGCAGGGATCGCGGGCGCGTTCCTCACCGGCCTCTACACCTTCCGGATGATCTTCGTCGCGTTCGGCGGCGAGCCCTCGCCCTACGTGCGCGAGCACTTCCACGGCGGGCACGGCGAGGGCCCGTTCTCGATGACCTCCGTCGTCGCGGTCCTGGCGGTGCTCTCAGTCGTCGGCGGGTGGCTCCAGATCGCCGGGGTCTGGCACCCGTTCTCGGACTTCCTCGACCCCGTCGGCTTCGGCGCCGACCGCGAGCACCTCGCACTCGTGGAGCCGTCGGTGACGCAGGACTGGGTCACCTCGCTGCTGGCCGTCGGCGCCGGCGGCGCGGGGATCGCGGTCGCCTGGGCGCTCTACGCGGCACGCCGCCGCGCCGTGCCGAGGCAGCCGGCGCTCGAGCGGACGCTCCAGCACAAGCTCTGGTTCGACGAGGCCTACGACTGGGCGTTCTACCGGCCGGCGGCAGCGCTCGCGCGCGGGTGGACCCGCTGGGTCGAGGGGCCGGTCATCACCGGCTCCCTCACCGCCGTCGCCCGTGGCGCCCGCGGCGCCGGCACCGGCGTCGGCAGCGCGCAGACGGGGCTCCTCCGCCTCTACGTTCTGGCGCTCGCGGCGGGCGTGGCGATCCTGACCCTCGTGTTCGTCTCGGTGCGGTGACGTGACGACGGCGCTGATCGCCCTCCCCCTCGCGGGCGCGCTCGTCGTCTGGCTGCTGCCGCTGAGCCGCTTCTGGGCCGGCTCGCTCGCGACGCTCGTCGCGCTCGTCGAGGTCGGCCTGTGGGTGACGGTGGCGACGCGCTTCGACTTCGCGGGCGGCGGGCTCCAGGAGGAGCAGCAGGTCGAGTGGTTCAGCGACCTGGGCGTCTCCTACCACGTCGGCCTCTTCGGGTACTCGCTCTGGCTGATCGGCGCGACGGTGGTGGTGCAGGCGGCGGCGACCGCCTACGCCTTCTGGGCCGGCCGCGACCGGGCGCGCGCCTACTTCGGGCTGATGCTCTTCCTCACGGGCGCGGTCGTCGCCGTCTTCTCGGCGCAGGACCTGCTCCTCTTCTACGCGGCCTTCGAGGCGATGCTGATCCCGCTGTACGTGCTCGTCGGCGTCTGGGGCGGTGCAGGCCGGACGACCGCGACGCTGAAGTTCGTGATCTACACGATGGCCGGGTCGCTGCTGATGCTCGCGGCGATCGTCGTCTACGGGCTCTCGCAGGGGACGTTCGACCTCGTCGAGGCGGGCACGAGCGGCAGCGACTGGGTCTTCCTCGGCTTCCTCGTGGCCTTCGCCGTGAAGGCGCCGCTGTTCCCGCTGCACGGCTGGCTGCCGGACGCGTACCGCGAGGCACCGCCCGAGGTCGCCGCGGTCCTGTCGGGGATCGTGTCGAAAGCGGCCGTCTACGGGCTGCTGCGGATCGTGGTGGAGAAGTTCCCCGAGCCGGTCGAGGACTGGCGCACCGTCATCCTCGTCCTCGCCTCCGTGGGTCTCGTCTACGGCTCGCTGGTCGCCTTCCGCGCGCCCGACTTCCGCGGCGTGATCGCGTACTCGTCGCTCGCGCAGATGGGCCTGATCACGCTCGGGATCTTCGCCGGCAACGCCGCCGGCGCGTCGGGCGCGATCCTCCAGTCGGTCGCCCACGCGCTCGTCTCGGGCGGGATGTTCCTCCTCGCCGGGACGGTGGAGCGGCGGACGACGACCGGCGAGCTCGCCCTCCTCGGCGGGATGGCGAAGGGCCG
>DATHTC010000167.1:0-2354 GCA_035463735.1 Gaiellaceae bacterium
CCAGGCGAGCTCGGCGCCGCCGCCCCACGCCTGGCCGTCGACGGCCGCGATCGAGACCATCGCCCCGAGGTCGAGCTCGCGCAGCACGCGTGCGTGGGCGGTCGGGTCGTCGCCGAAGCGGCCCTCGCCGAACATCGCGACGATCTCCGTCAGCGACCCGTGGGCGACGTAGTAGCCGGGGACGGCCGAGCCCACGACGACCACGCGCGCGCCGCCCTCCCGCAGCTCAGCGAGCGCGCGGTCGACCTGCGCGAAGAGGGCCGTCGACCCGACGTTGCGCGGCGGCGCGTCGATCAGGATCTGGCCGACGCCGTCGGCGGGACGCGAGAGCGCGACGCCCGGAGCCATGCGGCGGATCCTCGCACGTTCCCGGCACCGCGGTCCTCCCTCGTGATCCGCGTTCTCCCCGACGCGCGCCGCCGGCCGCCGTGCGAGGACCTGGGCGATGCGGTCCGTGCGTCCACCGCGCCCGCGCGAGCCGGCGGCCGCGCCGTTTCCGGCCGTCCTCGGCGCCGGCGTCTCGCTCGCCGGTCTCGCGTTCGTCGGCGTCGGCGTGTGGGCGCGACGCGACGTCGCGCGAGCCCTCGCGCGCGAGCGGATCGTCAGCACCCCGAGCGCGACCCCGCCGAGCGCGCCCGTGACGAGCGCGGCCGGGGCGCGCTCGATGGCCGAGGTGATCCGCGAGAGCACCCTCGCGGCGACCGGCGGCCGCACCTACAGCGAGACGCCGTCGTACGTCGGCGCCGACGGCGAGCCGACCTCGGATCGGGCGAAGGCGCTCGTGGACGAGCGGACCGGGCAGCCGGTCGCGCACCCTGACAGCGCACTCTGGGTTCAGTCGACGACGCTGCAGTCGGCGCTGATGCAGGCGTACATGGCGTTCCGCCTGGCCGAGCTCACCGTCGCGATCGGCGGCGCGTTCGTGCTTGCCGGAATCGGCGTCGCCGCCGCCTCGCGAGGCTAGAGCTCGCCGGCGGGCACGGCGCCGCGGCGAATCGAAGCCACCTGCGCGTCCGTGAACGGGGGCCGCAGGAGGTCCTCGCTCGCGTGGAACGACCGGAACAGGTGGACGATGTAGTGCATGCGCTGACGGAGGTCGGACCAGTCCCGGGCGCCACAGTCGTCCGGCTCCGGGGGCGCCGGCTCGAACCGCGCCAGGATCTCCCCGAGGTCCGGGTCCACGAGCTCGACGAGCAGCTCCGGGTACGGCGCGTCGAGGTGCACGCCGAGCGCGAGCACCCGTCCCGGCAGGGAGAGCGTCATGAACGAGTGCGTGACGAGCTCGCGCGAGACCTCGGTCGCCTCCCGCTGGAGGCCGGCCGCGAGCACGCCGGCGACGGCCGCGGCGGGCCCGCCGAGCACGCGCCGCCGCGCGAGCCGCGGGAAGAGCCTCGCGAGGGCGCGCCGGCCGAGCTCCTCGTTCGCGACGAACGGCGCGTCGAGCGCCTCGCGGATCTCGGGCTGGAGGCGGGTCTGCTCGTGGAGCCCGATCTCAAGGTTCGAGAGGAGCAGGAGCTCCGCGCGGCGCTTCGGGTCGGGCTCGTGCCCCTGACGCTGCAGCCGCGCGAACGCCTGCCGCAGATAGCCCTGGCCGTCGGGCGGATCGCCGGGGCGGAGGCCGTCGAGGAAGGCGACCACCGCCGGCGCGTCGGGCGGCACGTCGGGCGGACACGCCGCGAGGTACCGCGCGAACTCGAGCCCGATCTCCTCGAACACCTTCTTGTTGCCGCGAGCGACCGCCTCGCTCGCGAGCTCGAACGCGTCGAACGGCGTGTGGAGCTCGGCGGTCAGGCGCGCGAGCCGCGTCTCCGGCTGGAACAGGCCTCGACGGAGCAAGCGCCGCCAGAGCGAGGTCGCCGGGCGCAGCATGCCGGCACGGCGCTCGAGCCGCGGCCCCACGTGGTCGAGGACGTCCTCGCCGCGGATCGTGCGGCCGGCCTGGCGCGAGGCCCACGTCGCGTACGTGCACCAGTTCGCGCCCGCGCCCGTTCGCGCGGCGACGGCGGCGGAGAGTCGCGAGTAGCACTCCGTGATCTCGAGGTTGCGCAGGATCGGGTTCGCGATCGCGGCGATCCGGCGCACCTCGTCGACGTCGGGCACCGGCTCGGCGGCGGTCGGGCGGGTCGCGGGCGGCACGGGCCAAGGATCTCAGACGGCGCCGTCGGCGCGGCCGTAGCCGCCGCCGCCCGGCGTCTCGATCCGCAGCACGTCGCCGGGCCGAAGGTCGCGTGACGCGAACGCCGGCAGCTCCTCGCCGTTGAGGAGCGTCCGCCCGCGAGCGCCGTCGCCGCCTCCGGCCGCGCCGCGCGGACCGCTGCGGCGCCGCTGCGCGAGCACCGACAGGCGAGCCGGCG
>DATHTC010000168.1:0-6883 GCA_035463735.1 Gaiellaceae bacterium
TGTTCGCGAGCTTGCGCCCCTCCTCGACCATCCCCTCGGCGTAGCGGACGTCCTGGGTCGAGGACATCTTCAGCAGCCCGTAGCGCGTCGCGTCGGCCCCGTGCCGGTCGATCGTCTCGATCGGGTCGACGCCGGTGCCGAGGCTCTTCGACATCCGGCGGCCGTCGGCCGCGAGCACGGTCGAGTGGATGATCACGTCGGTGAACGGCACGTCGCGCATCAGCTCGAGCCCCGACCAGATCATCCGGTTGACCCAGAGGCGGATGATCTCCCGGGCGGTCGAGTCGACGTCGCCGGGGTAGTAGCGCCGGAGCTCCGGCGTCTCCTCCGGCCAGCCGAGCGTCGCGTACGGCCAGAGCGCGGACGAGAACCACGTGTCGAGCACGTCGGGATCGCGCTCGAGCTCCTGCGAGCCGCACTCGGCGCACGCCTCCGGCGGCGGCCACGCGCACGTGGCGTGCCCGTCGGGGCAGTACCACACCGGCAGCTGGTGGCCCCACCAGAGCTGGCGCGAGACGTTCCAGTCCGGGATCTCCTCCAGCGACCGGATCGCGAACTGGTGCTGCGACTCCGGGTGGTAGCGGACGCGCCGCTCGCGGAGCGCCTGCAGCGCCGGCTTCCGCGGCTCCTCCATCGCGCACCACCACTGGAGCGAGATCAGCGGCTCGATCCGCGAGTGGCAGCGCTCGCAGGTGCCGACCGCGTGGCGGTAGTGCTCCCGCTTCTCGAGCCGGTCGTGCCCCCGCAGCCACTCGAGGACGCGCTCGTCCGCCTCCTCCTGCGCGAGCCCGGCGAGCTCGCCGGCCTGCTCGTTCATCCGGCCTTCCGGCCCGACGACCATCAGCACCGGCAGCCCGTGGTCGCGGCCGATCTCGAAGTCCGTCGGGTCGTGGCCGGGCGTGATCTTCAGCGCGCCGGTGCCGAACCCGGGGTCGACGCGCTCGTCGGCGATCACGGGCACGCGGCGCCCCACGAACGGCACTTCCACCTCCGCGCCGACCGCGTCGCGGTACCGCTCGTCGTCCGGGTGGACGGCGACCGCGACGTCGGCCAGCATCGTCGCCGGTCGCACGGTCGCGACCGTGACCGCGCCGGGCCGGTCGACGAAGGGGTAGCGCGCGTAGGTGAGGGCGTCGTCGACGTCGACGTGCACGACCTCGAGGTCGGAGATCGCGGTCTCGTGGTACGGGCACCAGTTGACGATCCGGTTCGCGCGGTAGATCCAGCCGCGGTCCCAGAGGTGGACGAAGAAGCGCATCACCGCCTCGACGTACGCGTCGTCCATCGTGAACCGCTCGCGGTCGTACGCGAGCGACGCGCCGAGCCGCCGGTACTGGCTCATGATCGTGCGCCCGGTGCGCTCCAGGTGGTCCCAGACGCGCTCGACGAACGCCTCACGCCCGATCTCCTTGCGCGAGGTGCCCTCGCGCACCAGCTCCCTCTCGACGACGTTCTGCGTCGAGATCCCGGCGTGGTCGTAGCCCGGCTGCCAGAGCGTGTCGAACCCGCGCATCCGGTGCCAGCGGACGAGCACGTCCTGGATCGAGCCGTTGAGCGCGTGTCCCATGTGCAGCGCGCCGGTGACGTTCGGCGGCGGGACCGCGATCACGAACGTCTCCTCGCGTCGCGCGCCCGCGCCGGCCCGGTGGAGGCCTTCCTCCTCCCACGCGCGCTGCCAGCGCTCCTCGACGCCGTGCGGCTCGTAGCGGGCTTCCATCGGACGGCCATTGTACGGTCGCCGCCGCGGCCGTCCGCGCCGGCCGATCCCCCGGCGGCGGGGCGAGGCGCGCGCGGAGGCGTGTGCGAGAATCCGCCCGTGACCCAGGTCGTCGACCACCTCGAGGAAGGGCGCAAGGCGATCGCGGAGCGCCGCTGGCGCGACGGCTACGAGCTCCTCCGCGCGGCCGACGCCGAGTCGCCGCTCGGGGCCCCGGACGTCGAGCTCCTCGCCTGGGCCGCGTACTGGCTCGAGACGATCACGGAGGTCGTGCCGCTGCTCGAGCGCGCCTACGCCGGGTACCTGGAGGCCGGGAACCGCCGCCGCGCCGCGTTTATCGCGATCCAGCTCGCGCACGAGTACGGCAGCGTGCGCCTGCAGCACGCGATCGGCAACGGCTGGCTCGCACGGGCGGGACGGCTGCTCGAGGAGGAGCCGGAGGGGCCGGAGCACGGGTATCTGGCCCTGGAGCGCGGCCTCGGCGCGCTCGCGAAGCACGACTACGCAGCGGCGCTGGAGCAGGGACGGATCGCCGAGCGCATCGGCCGCGAGCACGGCGACCGCGCGCTCGAGCTGCGCGGCCAACAGCGCGTGGGCGTCGCGCTCATCCACAAGGGCGACGTCGAGGAGGGGAAGCTCCTGCTCGACGAGGTCAACGTCCAGGCGCTCGCAGGCGGGATCGCGCCGTACGACACGCTCGTCATCTACTGCAACCCGATCGGCACGTGCCGCGACGTCGCGGCCTTCGACGAGGCGTCGCAGTGGACGGAGCGGGCTCAGGCGTACTGCGACGAGTACTCGGTCTCGGCGTTTCCCGGGATGTGCCGCATCAACCGGGCGGAGGTGATGCGGTACGAGGGCAAGCTCGCGGACGCGGAGGAGGTCGCGAGCGAGGCCTCGCGCCAGCTCCAGACCTGGGCGCCCCGGCTCGCCGCGGCGGCATACGCCGAGGTCGGCGAGGTGCGCCTCCGTCTCGGCGACCTCGCGAAGGCGGAGGAGGCGTTCGACCAGGCCGACGACCTCGGGCGTGACCCCGAGCCCGGCCGGTCGCTGCTCCTGCTCGCGCGGGGGAAGCCGGCCGCGGCGTTCTCGTCGATCCGCCGAGCGCTCACCGACGACACCCTCTCGATGCCGGCGCGGGCGCGGCTGCTTCCGGCGCTCGTGGAGATCGCCGTCGCGGCGTCCGAGCTCGAGGCCGCGGAGGCAGCAGCGGAGGAGCTGGGCGAGATCGCGGAGCGCTACGACACAGCCGCGCTCCACGCCGCCTCCAACCTCGCACGCGGCTCCGTCGCGCTCGCGCGCGCCGACGCCGAGGCCGCCGTCTCGCCGCTCCGCCGTGCGCTCCGGCTGTGGCAGGACACGAACGCCCGCTACGAGGCGGCGCGGACCCGCGTCCTCGTCGCGCGTGCGTACCGCGAGACGGGCGACGAGCACGGGGCGATGCACGAGCTGGCGCGGGCGGGAATGGTCTTCGACGCCCTCGGCGCGCGAATCGACTCGGAGCGCGTCGACGAGCTGCTCGGCCGGAACGCGGGCCGCCGCGTGACGATGACGTTCGTGTTCACCGACATCGTCGACTCGACGCGACACCTCGAGCATCTCGGCGACGCCGGCTGGCAGAAGCTCCTCCGCCACCACGACGAGCTGGTCCGCCGCGCCGCAGCAGGCGTCCACGGAACCGTCGTCGACCACACCGGCGACGGGTTCTTCCTCGCCTTCGAGGAGCCTGCGGACGCGGTCGCGGCCGCGAGCACGATCCTCCGCGCGGCGGACGCCGACCTCCCGTTCGAGATCAGGGTCGGCCTCCACACCGCGGAGGCGACGAGCCTCGGCGAGAACTACCGCGGCAAGGGCGTGCACACGGCCGCCCGGATCGGCGCCGTCGCGGCGCGCAACGAGCTGCTTGCGAGCCGGGCGTCCGTGTCCGGCCTCCCCGACGTCGAGCTGTCGGAGCCTCGTGCGGTCGAGCTGAAGGGCCTCGCCGAGCCCGTCGAGGTCGTCGCGGTCGGCTGGCGCTAGTCGAAGTCCAGAAGGTCTTCGAGCAGGCCGCGCCGCTTGCGCCGCGGAGGCTCGTCGTGGCGCGGGTCGCGTTCCCGCTGTCCCGACGGCGAGCGGCGGCCGCCCATCTCCTCGAAGAAGTCGTCGTCCGCGCCGTGGCCGGTGGCCAGCTGCCGCTCCTTCACGAGGATCTTGTCGAGCTCGCCGCGGTCGAGCCACACGCCGCGGCACTCGGGGCAGGCGTCGACGAGGACGCCGCTCCGGTCGAGCTCGACCAGCCGGCTGCCGTCGTTGGGGCACCGCATCGGTTCGCCGCGCATGGGCGCCAGGCTAGCGGCCTGCGTCCGAGCGGCGTCGCGGTTCCCGCGCCGCCGCTCGCGCTACGCGGACGCAGGCGCCGGCTCGACGAGCCCGATCAGGTTGCCGGCGGGGTCCTTCAGCCACGCGGCCCTGATCGCGCCGAACGAGGCGATCCCGTCGACCGTCTGGAGGCGCTACGCGGACTCGGCGGCGGGGCGCTCGAACTCGAGCTCGTGGCCCGCGCTCGTGACGAGCGTGGGCCGCATCCCCTTCGAGATCGTCTCGCGCGTGATCACGCACTTCGAGACGTCCTTGCGGGAGGGCAGCTCGAACATGACGTCGAGGAGGGCCGCCTCGATGATCGAGCGGAGCCCGCGCGCGCCGGTCTCCCGCTCGAGCGCCTTGTCGGAGATCTCCCAGAGGGCGTCCTCGGTGAAGACGAGCTCGATCCCGTCGTACCCGAAGAACCGCTGGTACTGCTTCGTGAGCGCGTTCTTCGGCTCCATCAGGATCTTCACGAGGTCCTCGCGCTGGAGCTGGTGCACCGCCGAGACCACCGGCAGCCGGCCGATGAACTCGGGGATCAGGCCGAACTGGAGCAGGTCTTCGGGCATCACGTCGGCCAGGAGGTCGGACGTCTCGAGCGAGTGCTTGGAGCGGATGTCGGCCCCGAAGCCGACCGCGTTCTTCCCGATGCGCTTGGCGATGATCTTGTCGAGGCCCGCAAATGCACCGCCGCAGATGAAGAGGATGTTCGTGGTGTCGATCGAGAGAAACTCCTGGTGCGGGTGCTTGCGCCCACCCTGTGGCGGCACGGAGGCGACCGTCCCCTCGAGGATCTTCAGCAGCGCCTGCTGGACGCCCTCGCCCGACACGTCGCGCGTGATCGAGGGGTTGTCCGCCTTGCGCGCGATCTTGTCGACCTCGTCGATGTAGATGATCCCGGTCTCCGCCTTCTTGATGTCGAAGTCGGCGGCCTGGATCAGCTTCAGGAGGATGTTCTCGACGTCCTCGCCGACGTAGCCGGCCTCGGTCAGGGCGGTCGCGTCGGCGATCGCGAACGGGACGTTCAGGATCCGCGCCAGCGTCTGCGCGAGCAGCGTCTTGCCGCAGCCCGTCGGCCCCAGCAGGAGGATGTTCGACTTCTGGAGCTCGACGTCCTGCTCGTCCTGCCCCATCTGGACGCGCTTGTAGTGGTTGTAGACCGCAACGGACAGCGTCCGCTTCGCCTCCTCCTGCGAGACGACGTAGTCGTTGAGGACGGCGTAGATGTCCTTCGGGCGCGGCAGCGAGTCGAGGTCGAGCGACGCGGGCGCGGTCAGCTCCTCGTCGATGATCTCGTTGCAGAGGTCGATGCACTCGTCGCAGATGTAGACGCCCGGCCCTGCGATCAGCTTCTTGACCTGCCGCTGGCTCTTGCCGCAGAACGAGCAGAGAAGTTGCTCGTTGCCGTCGCTCGCGCGCGCCACGTTTCTCCTTTTACCCGGAAATCGAGCCCGCGCCTAGCCCTGGCGGTGCTCGATGACGTTGTCGATGATCCCGTAGTCGCGGGCTTCCTGCGCGGTCATGAAGTAGTCGCGCTCCATGTCCTTCGATACTTCCTCGATCGGCTTGCCGCTGTGGTTGGCGATGATCTCCTCCAGCCGGCGCTTGAGGTTGAGCGTCTCACGCGCGGCGATCTCGATGTCGGTCGCCTGACCCTGGAAGCCGCCGGAGACCTGGTGGATGAGGATCTTCGAGTTCGGCGTCGCCATCCGCTTGCCTGCCGCCCCGGCCCCGAGGAGCAGGGCGCCCATCGACATCGCGATCCCGACGCAGATCGTCTGCACGTCCGGCCGGATGTACTGCATCGTGTCGTAGATCGCGAGCCCCGCGTAGACCGAGCCGCCCGGCGAGTTGATGTAGATCGAGATGTCCTTGTCGGGATCCTCGGACTCGAGGTGGAGGAGCTGCGCGATGATCAGGTTCGCGATCTGGTCGTCGACGGGCGTCCCGAGGAACACGATCCGCTCGTTGAGCAGCCGCGAGTAGATGTCGAACGAGCGCTCGCCGCGCGAGGTCTGCTCGATCACCATCGGGATCAGCGGGCTCATGCGGGGGTTGAAGCGGGCGTCCATCAGCTCTCCTTGCCTCCGGGGGTCCACAGTTTCGTCTCGGTCTGGGGCTTTTCCTTGTCGGGCGTCCAGATCGCCTCGCGGGCCTCCGCCAGCTCGACGGCGATCGGCTGCACCTCGGCGGCGACGCGGTCGAGCGTGTCCCGGAGCCGGAGGTCCTCGCGCAGGCGCTCGAAGCCGCCGCTGTGCCGGAGCTCGGCGAGCACCGCCTCGGGATCCTCGTCGGCCGCCTCCGCCTGCTCGCGCACGAGCTCCTCGACCTGCGCGTCGTCGACCTCGATCCCGAGCTTGTCCGCGGCCGCCTCGAGCACGAGCTCGCGCGCCACCGACTGCCGCGCCTCCTCGCGCAGCCGCTCGACGAGCGCCTCCGGCTGCGTGCCGGTCATCGCCAGGTACGTGTCGAACGGGATCCCGCGGCGCTCGACGGAGCGGACGAGCCCGTTCACGAGCTCACGCGTGCGCGCCTCGACGAGCGGGCCGGACGGCGAGACGTTCGCGGCGGCGACGAGCGCGTCGGCGACGTCGCCGCGAAACTGCGCCTCGACCTCCTCGACGACCTGCGCGTGCAGGCGAGCCTCGATGTCGCCGCGGAGGTCCGTCAGCGTGTCGAACTCGGACGCGGCGCGCGCCAGCTCGGCGTCGAGCGGCGGCAGCACCTTCTCCTTGACCTCCTTGAGCGTCAGCTCGACGGTCGCGCTCGAGTCGTCGCCGACCTCGAACTCGATCGTCTTCGTCTCGCCGGCCCCCATTCCGA
>DATHTC010000169.1:0-5285 GCA_035463735.1 Gaiellaceae bacterium
CGTGGCCGCCGGCCTCGACCGGGCCGAGCGGATCGCGGTCGAGGCGCCCGGCGGCGCCGCCGTCGTGCAGCGCGTCTCCACCTACGCCGACCTCGAGGAGGGCGAGTGGGGGCTGATCGTCGACCCGCGCGGCTGGCTGTCCGTGATCCGCGGCAACCCCGCGAACGCGGGCGAAGGGCTCGGCGTGACGAGCGGCGATCTCGTCTGGGTCAGCGAGCCGCGCGCCTGAGCGGCAGCCGGAAGCGCAGCGTCGGGCCGAGCCGGTCGGCGCCGAGTCGCCACGTCACCCGGTAGATGCCCGGGCCCACGTTCGGGAACTGGCGTGCGAACTTGATCGAGGAGCCCCACAGGCGCCCGCGACGCCGGATCGGGTACGAGCCGCAGCGCTCGGCGGCGGCGCCTGGAGACCGGACGCACAGCCGGTAGCGGCCGAAGTAGCGCGCGAAGGTGGACAGCTCGAGGTAGACGGCGCCGGTGCGGTCGATCACGCCGAAGCAGAGGTCGCCGCTCGGGCTGCAGTAGCTCGCGAGCGGGCGCGCGCGCGCCGCGTCGGCGGGCGCGGCGAGGGCCGCCGCGAGCACAGCCGCGGCGAGCGCGGGGAGGACGAGGCGCACGCGGCGACCATAGCTCTGTCGGCGGCTGGCACGGCGTCAGTCGAGCGCGGCGAGGTGGACCTCGTGCTCGTCGGCGTCCGCGGCCGCGAAGCGGAGGAGGCGGCGGCCCTCGGCAGCGACGGCGGCGGCGGCGCGCTGCGGCAGCCGGCCCGCGTGGCGGACGCCGAGGGCCGCGCTGCCGCTGTCCCGCTCGAGCCGCCAGAGGCCGCGCAGGCGCCCGTCCACGAGCAGCGAGCCGCTGCCGGTCCTCCAGGCACGGGCGATCGCGTCGCGGTCCTCCGGCGAGACGAAGCGGCTGCGGTCGGCGTGTGAGAGGAGGACGTTGTCGTACTCCGGCAGGAACCGCGTCGGCGCCGGCGTCTCGGGCTCGGGGCGCGGCGCGTCGGGCAGGTCGAGGAGCTCGCGGCCGCGCTCGTCGCGGAAGGCGCGCAGCCGGGGCCGGAGGCGGTCGAGGACCGCGCGCAGGCCCGTTAGACGTGACCACGTCGCCGCGTCGGCGACGGACGCCGGCCCGAACGCGGCGAGGTAGCGCAGGAGCACGTCCTCGAGCGACGGCCGGGTCGCGAGCGGGCGTCCGAGCCAGGCTTCGGCCGTCGCCGTGACGACACCCCCGCTCCGCCCCCAGAGGCCGCGCGGGGGCACCTGCACGAGCGGGAGCAGGCAGCGGCAGGCGTACGCGAGCGCAGCAGGGTCGTGCCGCGGGAACCGCTCCGCCAACGCTGCTCGGAGCTGCGGGCCGCTGCGCGGCTCCGCGAGCACCGCGCGTGCGACGGCGAGCACCGGGTCGAGGTCGACGCCGCGGAGCAGCAGCGAGAAGTCGCGGTGCCGCACGAGCTCCCGGTCGAGCACCGGCTGGACGAGCGGCCGTAGCAGCAGCGCGTCGTCGGCGGTGACGAGGTGGATCGTCCCGCGCATCACCGTCGTACGCACGACGCGCCGCTCTTCGAGGAGACGCGAGAGCTCGTCCGGTTGGAAGCCGGCGAGCCGCGACCAGAGCGCCGTGTACGGGTCGCGCGGCACCTGCGCCTGGAGGCCGACGAGGTGCTCGACCGCCCCGAGCGGCGACAGCTCAGTCCTTCGGAGCAGGTGCTGGCGCGCGAGCGTCGCGCGGCTCAGCGCCGGGTCGCTGAGCACCTCGGCGCGCACGCGGCGATTCTGCTCCATCGGTCTCACCGGCGGCGAGGCCCCGCGACGCGAGCCAGGCGCGGTGCGCCTGCAAGAGGCGTTCCCTCACGGCGACCTCGTCGCTCGGCACGTGTCGCAGCCTGCCGCGCGCGTCGAGCGCGCGCAGGAGCGTCTCGTCGATCCCCAGCAGGGCTGCGACCTCGGCCGCGTCACGCGGGCTCACGGCGTGGGCGCCGGCCGGCGTGCACCCGCCTCGGACGGCGCGGGCAGGGGCCGCAGCAGGCGCCGCCACTGCAGCGGCCGCCGCGAACGACGTCCGCGACCGCCGGGAACGCGCCGCGCCGCCTGTGCGAGGGTCGCGCGCCGCTCGTCGGAGAGCAGCCGGCGTGCCTCCGTGTCGTACTCCATGGCTCCTCCTCTCGAACGGGTGTGTCCGTGCCCCTCGAGCGTGCGCCTCACCGGTAATCCGCTGCTCACGCGGCGGTAACCGCGGGGGACATGCCTAGTCCGGTGTGACGACGGAGTCCACGACGTCCGCGGCTCCCATGGACCGACCCGCCGCGAGCTCGGGTGCGGTCTCGGGAACGGATTCGGGGTCGCCGACGATGCGGGCGTAGCGCCCGCGCTCCGTCGCGTGCAGCGGCGCTCCCGCCGACTGTTCGAGCGCCTCCATCGCGCCCCAGAGCCGTGCGGCCCCGCCGGCGTCTCCGCGGCGCGCCGCCACCGCGGCGAGCCCGCCGAGGCAGTACGCGGTCTGGAGGTCGTCGCCCAGCTGCGAGGCGAGCTCGAAGCTCTCGCGGTAGAACCGCTCCGCCTCGACGAGATCTGCGCGCTCGAGCGCCGCATCGCCGAAGCTGTGCAGCCTCGACGCGAGGCCCCAGACGCCCAGCCGGAGCGCGGCGTCGGGCTCACCGTCCGAGACGGACGCGAGCGCTTGACGGAGGTTCTCGTGATCGCGCTCGAGACGATCGAGCGTGGCAGCGGCCCGAGGGCTGCGCACGAGCCCCTCGACGGACCGCGCGACCCCGAGGTAGTACTCGGCGTGCCGGCGACGGAGCTCGTCGAGCTCCGCGCGCTCCTCCAGACGCTCGAGCGCGAACTCCCGGATCGTCTCGAGCAGCGAGTACCGGTCGGCCTCGCGACGCAGCAGGCTCTTGTCGACGAGCGCGACGAGCGTGTCGAGTTCCGCCTCGCAGACCTCCTCGGCCGCCTCGAGCGAGCAGCCGCCGGCGAAGATTGCGAGACGGGCGAAGACGCGGCGCTCGTCCGGCGTGAGGAGCTCGTGGCTCCACTCGATGGTCGCGCGGAGCGTCCGCTGACGCTCGGGAGCGTCGCGCGGGCCGCCGGTGAGGAGCGGGAGCGTCCGGTCGAGACGCCGCAGCAGCTCCTCGCCCGAGAGCGCCTTGACGCGGGCAGCCGCGAGCTCGATCGCAAGCGGCAGGCAGTCGAGCCGGCGACAGATCTCGAGGGCGGTTTCGTCCTGGACGTAATCGGGCCGTGCCGCCCTCGCTCGCTCGCTGAACAGCGCGACCGCCTCGGCCTCGTGCAGCGGCGCGACCGGGTACTGCTGCTCGCCGGCGAGGTGGAGCGGCTCGCGGCTCGTGACGAGCAGCGTGAGGCCCGGGCTCCGCGCGAGCAGGTTGCCGAGCTGGGACGCGGCCTCGAGCACCTGCTCGAGGTTGTCGAGGACGAGGAGGAGGTCCCGGTCGAGGCCTCGCTCGAGCGTGGCCTCGTCCGTCCCGAGCGCCCGCGCGACCGCCGGCCGGACGAGCTCCGGGTCGCGCACGGCCTGCAGTGCGACCCAGAAGACGCCTCCGGGATGTTCGTCGGCAGTGCGCTCGGCCAGCTCGCGGGCGAGGCGAGTCTTGCCCGAGCCGCCGGCGCCAGTCAGCGTGACGAGCCGGTGCGCACGGAGGAGCGCGCCTGCCGCGGCGAGATCGTCCTCGCGGCCGATGAACGGAGTCGGCGGGACGGGGAGGTTCGAGGCCGACCGCGGGCGGCGCGCTCGCGGCGGCGCCGCGAGCGCGGGCTCCTGTTGCAGGATCGCACGCTGCAGTGCCTGGAGATCGAGCCCTGGATCGAGCCCCATCTCGTCGCCCAGCAGTCGCCGCGCCTCCTGGAACGCCGCCAGCGCCTCCGCCTGCCGCCCCGAGCGGTACAGCGCGAGCATGAGCTGCGCATGCAGCCGTTCCCAGTACGGAAACGACTGCACGAGCGTCCGCAGCTCGGGCACGAGTGCCGCATGTCGGCCCAGTGCGAGGTCGCACTCGATTCGGTCGATCTCGACGCCGACGCGCTCCTCGTTCAGCCGCTCGACCTCGCGCTGCGCGAGTGACTCGAACACGACGTCCTCGAGCGCGCGCCCGCGCCAGAGACCGAGCGCCCTGCGGAACGCCTCGGCCGCGGGCGCGTGCTCGTCGAGGTCGGCGAGGCGACGCCCCTCGTCGGCGAGACGCGCGAACTCCGGGGCGTCGAGCTCGTCGGCGTCGACGCGGACTCGGTAGCCGGGTGGAACCGTCTCGATCCTCGCGGCGCCGAGCGCCTTGCGCAGCTGCGAGACCGCGATCTGCACCATCTTCTCCGCGGTCTGCGGCGGGCGTTCGCCCCAGAGCTCGTCGACGATCCGCGCCGACGACACGACCTCGTTCGGGTGGAGGAGCAGCAGGCCCAGCAGGGCTCGCTGCCTTGCGGAGTCCAGAACGACCGGACGATCCGCGTCGCCTGCCTCGACCGGGCCGAGGATGCGGAAGTCCACAACGCTGTTGTATCGCGAACGACGGCGTTCGACCGCGAGCCCTCGCCCTCCCGGATTGCGACACGTTATGCTCACCCCCGTGGCGCAGCCCAGGGCCGCGGAGCAGACGAAGTTCCTCCTCGACGAGTCGGAGCTGCCGCGCCGCTGGTACAACATCCGCGCCGACATGCCGACGCCGCACCAGCCGGTGCTGCATCCCGGCACCGGGCAGCCCGTTGGCCCCGACGACCTCGCGCCGCTCTTCCCGATGGCGCTCATCCTCCAGGAGGTGAGCGACGAGGCGGAGGTCGAGATCCCGCCCGAGGTGCTCGACCTCTACGCGCTCTGGCGGCCGACGCCGCTGTACCGCGCGCACCGGCTCGAGCGGGCGCTCGGCACGCGCTCGCGGATCTTCTACAAGTACGAGGGCGTCAGCCCCGCCGGCAGCCACAAGCCGAACACGGCCGTCGCGCAGGCGTTCTACAACAAGCAGGAAGGCCGGACGCGGCTCTCGACGGAAACCGGCGCCGGCCAGTGGGGGAGCGCGCTCGCGTTCGCCTGCAAGCTGATCGGGCTCGAGTGCAAGGTCTACATGGTCCGGATCTCGTACGACCAGAAGCCGTTCCGGCGCTCGATGATCCAGGCCTGGGGCGCGACCATCGTCGCCAGCCCCTCGGAGGAGACGGAGGCGGGGCGCGCGATCCTCGCCGAGCACCCCGACTCGCCGGGCAGCCTCGGGATCGCGATCTCGGAGGCGGTCGAGGACGCGGCCGGACGCGAGGACACCGCCTACTCGCTCGGCTCCGTGCTCA
>DATHTC010000170.1:0-2368 GCA_035463735.1 Gaiellaceae bacterium
CTCGCAGCGGAAGGCCTGCTCGGGCACCAGCACGCGAACTCCGGCTGGGGCGACTTCGACGACGACAACATGGTCGGCGCGACGGCGTTCATGGAGACGCTCGAGCTCGCGGTCGAGCTGCGGCGCGCGGGCTACGGCGAGAACGGCGAGAGGCTCGGCTTCGACCTCTACCCGTACACGGAGGACGCCGTCGAGGCGGTGCGCCGCTCGGTGCTCCAGTGGCGGTTCATCGACGGGGTCGCCGCTCGCATCGACGACGCGGGGCTGCGGGAGGCGCAGTCGCGGAAGGACGCGGTCGCGGCCTACGAGGCGGTGTACGCGGCGCTCGGCGCCTGAGCCGAGGTCAGCGCATCGCGCCCAGCCCCTGCAGCGAGCGCAGGAGCCAGAGCGCGGTGAGGAAGCCGATCGTGAGCGCCGGCAGCAGCACGCCCAGCGCGGCGAGCGACCGCAGCGTGGGCTCGAGGCCCGTCCCCAGCACCCCGCCGAACAGCGTCGGCGCGCCCTGCATCACGACGCAGCCGGCGACGAGCGCGAGCATGCGCCGCGCGAGCCCCGCCGGCGCGAGGCCGGGGAACCGCGTGTCGACCCAGACCGCGAGCAGCGCCGCGCCGACGGCGGCAGCCAGGGCGAACAGCCCCGCGTTGCTCACAGGAGGATCTCCAGCGCCGTCTCGACCGGGCAGCCGCGCTGCAGCAGCCGCACCGCCTGGTGGAGGTCGGCGCCCTGGCGCGCGAGCAGGAACGCCTGGTTGCGCGTGTAGCCGGCGCGGAAGAGCACCTCGAAGCGCCAGCTGACGACGAGCTCCTCCTCGGCCGCCCGGCGGTCCGGCGGTGCGGTGACGCGCGCGAGGTCGACTGCCATACCGGGAGTCAATCGCGGGGCGCCCGGGCGTTCGCCGCCCGGTGGGAGGTGCGGAACTGACCGAAGGAACGGCTTTCCGCAGGCTCCCCGGTTCGGGGGATTCGGCCGCACCCCGGGAGCGTCATGATCGGTGTGCTTTCAGGTATGCGGCCCCTGAATCTCACCATCGTGGTAGTGGACGACCATGCGCTCATGCGCGAGGCCGTCTGCGCGATCCTCGGCGACGCCGAGGGGATCGAGGTCGTGGGCGAGGCCGAGTCCGGCGCGCAGGCACTCGAGCGCGCGGGGGCGCTCCATCCGGACGTCGTGCTGCTCGACCTCCGCCTCCCGGACGTCGACGGTCTCGCCTGCCTCGAGGCGCTGCGGCGCGCGCACCCCCGCACGGCGGTGGTCATCTTCTCCGGCGTCGACGACCCGGAGCTGATCGGCGCGGCGCTCTCGCGCGGCGCCGCCGGCTACGTGCTCAAGCGGATCAACCCCCTCGACCTCCCGTCGGCGATCCGCCAGGCGGTCGAGCCGAGCGTCTTCCAGCCCCTCAGCCTCGGCATGCAGGCCGAGCCGCGGGGCGGACTGTCGGAGAAGGAGCTCGGCGTGCTCGAGCACCTCGCGCTCGGGCGCTCGAACCGGGACATCGCACAGGAGCTGTGGATCAGCGACCAGACGGTCAAGTTCCACCTGCGCAACGTCTACCGCAAGCTCGGCGCCTCGACGCGGACGGAGGCGATCCGCATCGCGCACGACCGCGGGCTCGTGCCGACGCCGGTCTAGTCGACGCCGAGGCTGACGCGGAGGCCGGGGTTCGAGAGCTCCCAGGCGCGCGCGAAGAAGGAGAGCTCGACGAGCGCGCTCCGCGCGTCCGCAGGGGTCGTCACCGGCACACAGAGCACGTCGACGGTGTTCGGCCCCGCGAGGTCGGCGGCGCAGCCCGCCTCGCGGAGGGCGGCGAGGAGCGCGGGGATCACCGTGGCGTCGTTGACCGTCAGGCGCATCGCGATCCTCGCGAGTATCCGGTCCCGGTCGTGCCGCCGCTCGGCCCGAAGGGGTGGGATTACCTGGCCGCACGGGCGACCCTGCTGGCGCCCGCCGCTAGGACGCCGCAGCGTCCTCGGCCGGCTCCTCGGCGAGCACGTCCCCTTCCTCGAGCCCGACGCGCTCGCACTCCCCCGCCGCGAGCTCGAGCACGTCGCGCGCTCCGCGACGGCCGGCGGCGCGCCAGGGTCGGAGGTTCCGGACGACCCGGAGCACCCGTCCGTCGGCGTCGAGGAACACGACGTCGATCGAGAAGCGCATGAAGTGCGTGTGCACCGAGCTCGTGCCGCGGATCAGCAGGCCCTCGCCCGCCGGCAGCGCCGAGGCGCCGAGAAGGCCTCGAAACCGCGACGTGAACGAGTCGGCCACGCGGCAGCGGGCGCACAGGAGGCGTCCGTCGGAGCCGCGGATGCGGACGTCGCCGCGCGGCACCGTCAGCCGACGAGCAGCGTCACGATCGCCCCCGCCGCGAGGAAGG
>DATHTC010000171.1:0-3280 GCA_035463735.1 Gaiellaceae bacterium
CCCGATGACGAGGAGGCGCTCGCCGCCGCACTCACGCTCCTCGTCGAGCATCCCGAGCTCCGCGCGCAGGCGGCGGCGCGGGCGAGGGAGCGGGCGCGCGAGTACACGCCGGAGCGGATGGGCGCTGCCTACGCGGACGCCTACGAGCGGCTCGTGCGCGCGCCCGTCGAGGCGGTCGCGTCGTGAGGGTCGTCGTCTTCACCCACTCGCTCGTGTCGTGCTGGAACCACGGAAACGCGCACTTCCTGCGCGGCGTGGCGGCGGAGCTGCAGGCGCGCGGGCACGTCGTCTCGATCCTCGAGCCGCGCGACGGCTGGAGCCGCGCGAACCTCGTCGCCGAGCACGGGGAGGAGGCGCTGCGGGCGTTCGCGCAGCGGTTCCCGCACCTCCGCAGCCGCCTCTACGACCCGCGCCGGCTCGACCTGGGCGCGGCCCTCGACGGTGCCGACCTCGTGCTCGTGCACGAGTGGAACGACCCCGAGCTCGTCCGGCGCGTCGGCGAGCGGCGGACGCGGGCGGGCTTCCGGCTGCTGTTCCACGACACGCACCACCGCTCGGTGACGAAGCCGGCCGAGATGGCGCGCTACGACCTGTCCCGCTACGATGGCGTGCTCGCGTACGGGCGCGTGATCCGCGACCTCTACCTCGAGCGCGGCTGGGCGGCGCGCGCGTGGACGTGGCACGAGGCCGCCGACGTGCGCGTCTTCCATCCGGTGCTCGGGAGGGAGCGGCGCGGCGACCTCGTCTGGATCGGCAACTGGGGCGACGGCGAGCGGACGGAGGAGCTGCGCCGGTTCCTGCTCCGCCCGGCGCGCGCGCTCCGGCTCTCGGGGTCGGCCTTCGGCGTCCGCTACCCAGAGCGCGCGAAGCGCGAGGTGGCGACGACGGGGCTCGCCTACCACGGCTGGGTGGCGAACCACCGGGTGCCGCTGCTCTTCGCCGAGCACGCTGTCACGATGCACGTCCCGCGCCGGCCGTACGCGGAGCGGCTCCCGGGGATCCCGACGATCAGGCCGTTCGAGGCGCTCGCCTCCGGGATCCCGCTCGTGTCCGCGCCGTGGGAGGACGCGGAGGGGCTGTTCCGCACCGGCGTCGACTACCTGGTGGCGCGGGACGCGCTCGAGATGCGGCGCCGGCTGCGCGAGGTGCTGGGCGACCCGGGCCTCGCGCGGTCGCTCGTCCAGCACGGGCTGGAGACGATCCGGACGCGGCACACGTGCGGCCACCGCGTCGACGAGCTGCTCGCGGTCGCGGCGGAGCTCGGCGTGGACGTGACGCCCGAGGAGGCGGTGGCGTGACCGAGGCGCACCGGTACCAGGTACGTACCAGGTACGGCGTTGGCGGCGGCGGCGACGGCTCCGTGGGCTCCGCCTGCGCGGCGTGGTCGACAGGGGCGGTGCCGGTACCAGGTACGTACCAGGTACCGCTGCCTTCCGGCAGCGACCTCGGAGGCCCGCCGTGAGGATCGCCTGGTTCGGCTCCTCGATCGTGTCCGCGTACTGGAACGGCGCGGCGACGTACTACCGCGGCCTCGTGCGGGCGCTGCACGAGCGCGGGCACCACGTGACGTTCCTGGAGCCGGACGCCTACGAGCGGCAGCAGCATCGCGACCTCGACGACCCGCCCTGGTGCGAGGTGGTGGTGTTCGCGCCCGACCGCTGGGAGGAGGCCCTGGAGCGGGCGCGCGGCGCCGACGTCGTGGTGAAGGCCGGCGGGGTGGGCGTCCTCGACGAGGAGCTCGAGGCAGGCGTGCTCGAGCTCGACGCGCCGACGACCGTGTTCTGGGACGTCGACGCGCCGGCGACGCTCGCGCGCCTGGAGGCCGACCCCGGCGACGCGCTGCGGGCGCTCGTGCCGAGGTACGACCTCGTGCTCACCTACGGCGGCGGCGACCCCGTCGTCTCCCGCTACCGGGCGCTCGGCGCGCGCGACTGCGTCCCCATCTACAACGCGCTCGATCCGGACACGCACCACCCGGTGCCTCCGGACCCGCGGTTCCGCTGCGACCTCGCCTTCCTCGGCAACCGCCTCCCCGACCGCGAGGAGCGCGTGGAGGAGTTCTTCCTCCGGGCCGCGTCGCTCGCGCCCGAGCGACGCTTCCTCCTCGGTGGCGCGGGCTGGGGCGACCGGCCGCTCCCACCGAACGTCGGCACTCTCGGCCACGTGTCCACGCGCGAGCACAACGCGCTGAACGCGACGCCGCTCGCCGTGCTGAACGTGTCCCGCGCGAGCATGGCCGCGAACGGCTGGTCGCCGGCGACGCGCGTGTTCGAGGCGGCCGGGGCCGGCGCCTGCCTCGTCACGGACGCGTGGGAGGGCATCGACGCCTTCCTCGAGCCGGGGGAGGAGGTGCTCGTCGCGCGCGACGGCGCGGAGGTCGCCGCGCACGTCGAGGCGCTCGACCCCGAGCGCGCGGGTGCGATCGGCGAGGCGGCCCGCCGCCGCGTGCTCGCCGAGCACACGTACGCCGACCGGGCGGTGGAGGTCGAGCGCGTGCTGACCGGGGAGGCCGTCCGTGCCTGACCGGCTCCGGCTCGTCTTCCTCGGCCTCTCGATCACGTCGTCCTGGGGCAACGGGCATGCGACGAACTACCGCGGCCTCGTGCGCGCGCTCGCGGGCCGCGGCCACGCCGTCCTCTTCCTCGAGCGTGACGTGCCCTGGTACGCGTCCAACCGGGACCTCCCCGGACCACCGTGGGGCCGGACGGAGCTGTACGGCTCGCCGGAGGAGCTGCGCGACCGCTTCGCGGACGAGGTGGCAGAGGCCGACCTCGTCGTCGTCGGCTCGTTCGTCCCGGACGGGATCGACCTGGCCGCGTGGGTCCTGCGGACGGCACGCGGTGCGGTCGCCTTCTACGACATCGACACGCCCGTGACGATGGCGGCCCTCGAGCGCGGCTCGTGCGAGTACCTCACGCCCTCGCTCGCGTCGCGCTTCGACCTCTACCTGTCGTTCACGGGCGGGCCGACGCTCGCGCTGCTCGAGTCCCGCTTCGGCGTCCGCCGGGCGCGGGCCTTCCACTGCTTCGTCGACCCCGACGCGTACGCGCCGCAGGCGGCCGAGGAGCGGTGGGCGCTCGGCTACCTCGGCACCTACGGCGACGACCGGCAGCCGGCGGTGGAGCGCCTCCTCCTCGAGCCCGCCAGCGCGCGGCCGCACCTCCGCTTCGCAGTCGCCGGCCCGCAGTACCCGCCCGAGCTCTGCTGGCCGGCGAACGTCGACCGGATCGAGCACCTGGCGCCGCCGGAGCACCCCGGTTTCTACGCCGCCCAGCGGTTC
>DATHTC010000172.1:0-4857 GCA_035463735.1 Gaiellaceae bacterium
GGCGCCCCGCGACGAGATCCTCGCGTTCGCCGACGAGCTTCTCGACGTCGGCAGCTTCCCCGAGTACGGGCCGGCGGGCGGCCAGGTGCTCGGCGGTGCCGAGGTGACAAAGGTCGTCTGCGGCGTCTCCTCGTCGCGGGAGCTGTTCGTCCGCGCGGCCGCGGCGGGTGCGCAGCTCGTGCTCGTCCACCACGGGCTGTTCTGGCGCAACGAGCCGCTCGTCGTCGACGCGCGGATGCGCGGGCGTCTGGAGGCGCTGTTCGCCGCGGACATCACGCTCGCGGCGTACCACCTGCCGTTGGACGCGCACCCGGAGCTCGGCAACAACGCGCAGCTCGCACGCCGGCTTGGCGTCGAGCCGGAGCGGCCGTTCGGCGGCGTTGGACTCGGCGGCCGGGTACCGCAGCCGGTCGCGGTCGCGGAGCTCGTCGAGCGTGTGCGGGCGGTGCTCGAGCGCGAGCCGCTCGTGTTCGCCGACGGTCCGGAGAGCGTCGTGCGGGTCGCGATCTCGTCGGGCGGCGCGGGGCACGACCTCGTCGCCGCGGCGCACGAGGGCTACGACCTGTTCCTGACCGGCGAGGCGGAGGAGCCGAGCATGCACGCGGCCCGCGAGCTCGGCATCCACCTCGTCGCCGGCGGGCACTACGCGACGGAGCGGTTCGGCGTCCAGGCGCTCGCGGAACGGCTAGCGGAGCGGTTCGACCTCGAGTGGGAGTTCGTCGAGCTTCCGAACCCCGTCTAGCGCGGCAAGGAACTCCGCGATCGCGTGGGCGCACGCGTGCGGGCGCTCGCCCACGAGCAGGTGCCCGCAGTCGGCAATCGTCCGGAGCTGCGCACGCAGGCGTCGCGCGTACTCGAACGCATCGTCGATCGGAACCTGGCGGTCGCGCGCGCCCCAGAGGACGAGCACGGGGCAGCGCACGCGCTCGAGGTCGAGCCGCGGGTCGTCCTGGACGAGAACCTGCATCGCGCTCCACGTGTCCGAGTGCCGCTCGGGCCCGGCGAGGAAGCCGTCGACCTGCCTCGCCGACAGCGCCCCGGGGTCCGACGCGCCCCAGTATCCGAACGCGAGATACCGGAGCCGCGGCCGCCGGGCGACGAGTTCACGGTGCGGCGCGATCCTTCGCCCGAGCTGGAGCCGCCCGAAGAAGGTGAGCCAGAACTCGGCCCACCGCGTCGCCGAGGCGATCCCGGCAGCTCCGGCGAGCACGAGGCCCCGCACGTCCTCGGGACGCCGCATCGCGAGCCGGAGCGAGACCAGCGCACCAAGGGAGTGGCCGACGAACGAGGCCGGGAGCATCCCCTCCGCGGCCGCGACGCCGCGCACGCGCTCGGCGAACGCGTCGAGGTTCGGCGCCGCGGGGAGCGGCGCCGAACCTCCGTGGCCGGGAAGCTCGGGGACGAGCACCCGGAAACGCCGTGCGAGCAGGGGGGCGAGCTCGACGAAGTTCGTCGCGGCCCCGGTGAGCCCGTGGACGAGCACGAGCGGCGGCCCCTCTCCGCCGACGAGCGCGCGCATGCGGACGGCCCGCACGTCGACGATCCGCTCCTCGAACCCGGGTAGCTCCGCTGGGCCTCGCACCCTCCGACCGCCCACGGTATCCTTCGACGCGATGGTCAGGATTGGGAGGCGGGCCCGCTGATTCCCGCCACGATCACCTGCGAGCGTCCGAGCGACCCGCCCGCCGTTGTGCGTGAGCGGGTTTTTTGTTGCCCGGACGCTCCCCGTTGCGAGTGCGAAGAGGAGGAGTCCGGATGGCGAACCACCTGACGCCCGAGGAGCTGTCGAAGGAGCTCGGCATCGACCGCGAGGAGATCATCCGCGTCTGCGTGCAGGAGCACGTGCCGATCTACCAGGGGAAGATCGACAAGACGCTGTTCGCGGCGCAGCTCCAGGCACTGGGCGCGGAGCGCCAGCACTAGGGCGTCAGGGCGGCGCCGGCCCGCGCACGCGGGCGCCGCGGAGGCTGCCGTCACGCGCGCGCGCGGGAGCGGGCGGGTGCCTTCCCCTCGCCCTTCCCCTTGCGTGCCCGCGCCGGCTTCCTGCCCTTCGCGTCGGCGACGCTCATCCGCAGCGCCTCGAGCAGGTCGACGACGGGTGCCTCGACGGCAGGCTCCGGCCGCGCGACCTCCTCGCCGGCGAGCTTCGCCTCGAGCATCGTCCGCAGCTCCCGCCGGTACTCGTTCTCGAAGTCCTCCGGCGTCCACTCGCCGACGAGCCCGGTGATCAGCTGCTCCGCGAGCTCGAGCTCCGGCTCCTGCACCGCCGTCTCCCGCACCGCCTCCTCGATCTCGTCGCTGGGGCGGACGTCCTCCGCGTAGAAGAGCGTCTCGAGCGCGAGCGTGTCGCCGACGGGGCGGATCAGGCAGAGGTTCTCCTTGCCCCAGAGCACGAACTTGCCGATCGCGGCCATCCCCGTGCGCTTCATCGCCTCGAGGAGGAGCACGTACGGTCGTCGCTGCGCCGCGGCGGACGCGGGCGCGAGGTAGTAGGTGCGGTCGAAGAAGACGGGGTCGACGTCCTCGAGCCGGACGAAGCGGACGATGTCGATCGACTGCGAGCGCTGGAGGGCGACCGCCTCGAGGTCGGCCTCCTCGACGACCACGAACTGCCCCTTCGAGAATTCCCATCCCTTGACGAGCTCGTCGGCCTCGACGTCCCGCTCGTGGAACGGGCACCACCGCTTCTGCTTGATCGGCGTGCCGCACTCCGCATGGAGGGTGCGGAACGCGACGTCGCTGCGCTGCGTCGCGAGCGCGAGCCCGATCGGGATGCTGACCAGGCCGAAGGAGATGGATCCGTTCCAGATCGTCCGCATGCGCCGCCTCCGGAGTGTAGAGGGACCCGGAGGGTTCGCCCTGGCCCCGGGCTCTCCTTCCCGCGTACGATATTGGCGATGGCAACCGAGGCACAGAGCGTCGCCCAGGCTCCGGACGCGCCGGCGCCGGGCGGCAGGACGATCGGCGCGACCTGGCGGCGCGCCGCCGAGGCCGGCCGCGAGGAGCCCGCCTACCTCGTCGAGCGCGCGGGAGAGTGGCAGCCGGTTACGTGGGAGGAGGCGTGGCGACGCGCCGACGAGCTCGCTCACGGGTTGCTCGCGCTCGGGGTCAAGCCGGGCGAGCGCTTCGCGATCCTCGCGGGGACGAGCCTCGAGTGGGCGCTGCTGGACTTCGCACTCGCCCGCCTGGGCGTCCCGGTGGTGCCGATCTACGCGACGAGCTCCGAGCGCGACTGCGAGTACATCCTCGACCACTCGGAGGCGGTCGGGGTCGTCGTCCAGACGGAGGAGCAGCGCGAGCGCATCGAGCGGCTACGCGGCGCGCTGCCGCGCGTACGCAACGTGCTCTCGTTCGCCGACCTCGACGCGCTGGCCGAGCGTGGGCGCGCGCACGCCGCGGAGCATCCGGGCGCGGTCCAGGAGGCGGAGGCCGGGATCGGCGAGGACGACCTGCTGATGATCGTCTACACGTCGGGGACGACCGGCCCGCCGAAGGGCTGCATGATGCTCCACCGCAACTACGTCTCCGTGGTCGACGCGCTGGCGCAGATCGAGCAGTTCCACGAGCGCGGCGAGGTCTGCCTCCTCTTCCTCCCGCTCGCACACACCTACGCCCAGCTGACGCTCTACGCGGCCGCGCGGATCGGCTTCACGATCGCCTTCTGCGCCGACATGACGCAGATCCCGCAGGCGATCGAGGCGGTGCGACCGACGACGATGCCGAGCGTCCCGCGCGTGTACGAGAAGGTGCACGGCGCCGTCGTCGCGCAGTTCGACGCGGCGACCGGCGCGAAGCGCCGCATCGTCGACTGGTCGCTCCGCGTCGGGCGCCGCTCCGCCGCACTCCGCGCCCAGGGACGGGGCCTACCGCCGGCGCTCGCGCTGCAGCACCGCCTCGCCGACCGGCTCGTGTACTCGAAGGTGAAGGAGAAGCTCGGCGGTCGCCTCCGCTTCGGGATCTCCGGCGCGGCGCCGATCTCGCTCGAGATCCTCGAGTTCTTCGCGTCGCTCGACATTCTCATCCTCGAGGGCTACGGCCTGACCGAGTCCTCGTCGGGCTGTTCCGTGAACCGGCCGTCGCGGTACCGGTTCGGCACGGTCGGGCCGCCGCTCCCCGGGATCGAGGTGCGGATCGACGACGACGGCGAGATCCTCATCCGCGGAGACAACGTCTTCGCGGGGTACTACAAGGAGGAGGCAGCGACCCGCGAGACGATCGACGGGGACGGCTGGCTCCGCACGGGCGACGTCGGCGAGCTGGACGACGGCTTCCTGCGGATCACCGACCGGAAGAAGGACATCATCGTCACCGCGGGCGGCAAGAACGTCGCGCCGCAGAACGTCGAGAACGAGCTGAAGTCGTCGAAGTACGTGTCGCAGGCGGTCGCCGTGGGCGACCGGCGTCCGTACCTCGTGGCGTTGATCACGCTCGATCCCGGCGAGGTCTCGGCCTGGGCGGCTTCGCGCGGCATCGAGGTGACTCCGGCCGAGTACCCGACGAGCCCAGAGGTACGCGAGCTCGTGCAGGGCATCGTCGACGAGGTGAACGCACGCCGAGCCTCGTACGAGCAGGTCAAGCGGTTCGTCGTGCTCCCGCGCGACTTCTCGCCCGAGGAGGGCGAGGTGACGCCGACGCTGAAGCTCCGCCGACGGCAGATCCAGCAGCACTTCGCCGGCGACATCGAGTCGCTGTACGACGCCCCGCGCGAGACGCCGTAGCCGGAACGCGGCCCGCTGGGCATCGGCACCGGCCACCCTCGGGCCAACCTCGCACGCACCTTGTCGCCGACGCGGGCTCGCGACGGCGCCGCCGGCGCGCGACCTCCGGCTGACCGGGTTCGCAGCCCACCGCACCTGT
>DATHTC010000173.1:0-3224 GCA_035463735.1 Gaiellaceae bacterium
CGAACCGGGCGCAACGGGCGGAGCCGCCGCAGGCGTTGACGGTTGAAAAGGGACAAGTAACAGACTGTTACTTGTCCGTTTTCAACCGGTAACGCCTGGGGCGGCTCCGCCCGCTGCGCCCGGTTCGTTCCAGCGTTTCCGGTTCTCGAACGACAAAGTGACAGTCTGTTACTTGGTCGGTTTCGACTCGGAAAGCGCGCCGCCGCGGGGTCTCAGTGGGCCGCGGCGGCTGGTGCCGCGAGCGCGGGGGCGTCGTCGGGAGCGAGCTCCTCGAACGCGAGCCCGAAGACCTCCGCCAGCGCGGCCGCCGCGTTGGGACGAACGTCGTCCACCGACACCGGCCGGCCGAGCTCGCGGGCCATCGTCGTGAACGCGGCGTCCTCGAGCCCGCAGGCGGTGATCCACTGCGTGAAGGGCGCCGGGTCGAGGTCGACGTTGAGCGCGTAGCCGTGCGTGGTGATCCACTTCGAGACGTGGATGCCGATGGACGCGATCTTCCGCGGCGGCGGCGTCATCCAGAGGCCCGTCAGCCCGTCGATCCGGACGCCTTCCAGCTCGAACGCGGCGAGCGTTCGGACGAGTGCCTCCTCGACGTCGCGGACGTACTGCTTCACGTCCTGCCCGTGGTGCCGGAGGTCGAGGATCGGGTAGCAGACGAGCTGGCCGGGGCCGTGGAAGGTCGACTTCCCGCCGCGGTCGGTCTCGACCACCTCTACCTCCGTGCCGTCCGGGATGTGGAGCTCCCCCTGCTCGGTGCGACGGCCGAGCGTGACGACCGGCGGGTGCTCGAGCAGCAGCACCGTCTCCGGGATCGCGCCGCTCGCCACGGCGCCGGCGAGGGAGCGCTGCACCTCCCACGCCTCGAGGTACGGCGTGACGCCGAGGTTCGACAGGTACGCGCGGCGCGCCACCGGCCCGAGGGTAGCTACGCGCCCCAGCCGGGGTGCGCGTCGTGGCGTCCCTCGGCGTCGTTCCAGTAGTCCCGCTGCTCCACGACGAGGCCGTCGGCGCCGAAGCGGAGCAGCGACACCCCGGCGATCGTGGTCTCGATGCCGTCGCGGTCGCGCACGACGGCCCAGTACTCGACCACCGCGCGCCCGCCGTCGACGACCACGGGCTCTCCCAGGCGCACGTCGGCCCCCTGCTCCTCGTCGGCGAACGCCCACTCGACGTACGCTCGCGGATCCTGGAGGTCGCGGAACGGGCCGGAGCGGAACGAGGCGCCCGGGGCGTACAGCGCGGCGACGCGGTCGACGTCGTGCTCCCGCCACGCGCGCTCCCACTCGCGCGCCCAGCGACGTGTCGCGTCCAGGGTGTTCACGGACGGATCATGCCGCGAGCTCGAGCGTGGCGTCGGCGCCGAGGAACGCGCCGAGGCGATTGCACTCGCGCTCGAGGTCGCGCCGGCGGCGCGTCGAGACGCGCGCGAGGGGTGTGACGTAGACGGTCACCCGGCGGCCGCTGCGGGCGCGCCGCCAGCTGCCGGCTGCGGTGCCGCCGGCCAGCAGCCACGGCACGGCGCCGGGTCCTTCGAGCCGTCCTTTCGGGTGGGCCTTCGCCAGGGCCCGCGCCGCCTCGGGCAGCAACCGGTCGCGCTCCCGGAAGCCCATCACGAAGCAGTCGTACTCCGGCAGCAGGCGTACCGGCGGCGCCGGTGGGACGCCGACGGCGCCGGCGGCGGCGAGCAGCCATGCGCGCGTTCCCTCGAGCTCCACCTCCTCGAGCTCGTCGTCGATCGCCGCGAACACCTCGCCCGCACGAGCGGCGCCCATTTGCGGCGCGAGCCAGTCGGCGAACCGTGCGGGCACCGAGGGCCCGTAGGTGCCGAGGAACCGCCGTGCCGCCTCGCGCAGCGCGTCCTCGTCGTCGACCGCGGGCGCTGCGGGGAGCCACTGGTCGGTGCGCACGAACGTCACTCGCTGTCCCTGCGGCGGGCCGTGGCAGACGAGCCCGGCGAGCGCGGCGTCCCCGACGAGATGGCCCCAGCCGGACGCGAGCCGCTCCCGCGCCCACGACCCGACCCGCACGCCGACCTCCCTCGCGAGCTCCTGGCGCAGGAGCGCGCGGCCGTCGAGCGCATCGACGATCGCCATCACGGCGCCCTCCGCCGCCCGCGGTTCCAGGTCGAGGCGCTCCCACCGCGGTCCGCTCGCGGCGCGCACCGCTCCCGTCCACAGGTGCAGCTCCTCGGCGGGGTGCAGGTGGAGCGTCCCACGCAGTGTCCACGTCTTGACGAGCGCCCGGCGCTCCCACAGCGCGTCGAGGACGTCGACCCGCGTGATCCCGTCGACCCGCGCCGCGAGCGACAGCTCCGCAGCCGACATGACCTGCGCGTGGATGCCGCCGACGTCGCGGACGACCTCGACGAGCCGGTCCGGTGGGGCACGCTCGAGCAGGTGCGACCGCGCGAGCCGGCGCGCGCGAACCTCGTCCCAGCCGAGCGTCGCCCTAGTAGTCGGACTCCCCCCAGCCCTCGAGCCGCTCGCGCAGGTCGCGGAGGAACCGGCCGGCAAGGGCGCCGTCCACGAGCCGGTGGTCGTACGTGAGCGTGAGGTTCATGATCGGGCGGATCGCGATCACGTCGTTTCCGAGCTCGTCCTGTACGACCCACGGCCGCTTCACGACCGCGTACGTCCCCAGGATCCCGCTCTGCGGCTGGCTGATCACGGGGGTGCCGTGGAAGGTGCCGTAGCCGCCCGGGTTGGTGATCGTGAAGGTGCCGCCCTGCACGTCGTCGGGCAGCAGCTGCTTCTCCCGCGCGCGCCGCGCGAGGTCGGCGACGCCCTTCGCGATCCCGAGCAGGTTGAGCGTCTCGGCGTTCTTCAGCACCGGCACGATCAGGCCCTTCCCGTCCGCCAGCTCGACGGCGAACCCGAGGTTGACGTAGTTGCGGGTGACGATCGAGTCGCCGCGCAGCTCGCCGTTGATCCACGGGTAGTCCTTCAGCGTCTCGACGGTCGCCCGGGCGATGAAGGCGAGGTAGGTCGGGTTGACGCCGTAGGCCTGCTGGTACTCCCGCTTGAGCTTCTCCCTGATCGGCACCACCCGGGACATGTCGACCTCGATCGCGGACGTCACGTGCGCCCCGGTGTCGAGCGAGCGGCGCATGTGCTCCGCGATTCCGCGCCGCATCGCCGTCACCGGCTCGAGAGCCTCGCCGGCCGCAGGCTCCGCCTGCGGCCCAGAGGGCGCCGTGGGGGGCGGTGCCGCAGCAGGGGCGGGTG
>DATHTC010000174.1:0-22398 GCA_035463735.1 Gaiellaceae bacterium
CGCGACGTCTGCGGCTACTGCACGTTCGCGCGGCCGCCCCGTCGCGGAGAGCGCGCGTACCTGCCGCTGGAGGAGGTGCTGGCGATCGCGCGCGCCGGCGCCGACACCGGGTGCCACGAGGCGCTCTTCACGCTCGGCGACAAGCCCGAGCTTCGCTACCGCGTCGCCCGCGACGAGCTGCGCGCCCTCGGGCACGAGTCGACGCTCGAGTACCTGGCCGAGGCGGCGCGGGCGGTGCTCGAGGAGACGGGGCTCCTGCCGCACCTCAACCCGGGCGTGATGGACCGGGACGACCTCGCCGCGCTCCGGGGAGTCTCCGCCTCGATGGGGATCATGCTCGAGACGACGGCCGAGCGCCTCGGGCGCCGCGGGGGCCCGCACTGGGCCTCGCCGGACAAGCTGCCCGCGCGGCGCCTCGCCACGATCGCGGTCGCGGGCGAGCTCCGCGTCCCGTTCACGAGCGGGATCCTGATCGGCATCGGCGAGACGCGCGAGGAGCGGCTCGACGCGCTGCTCGCGCTGCGGGCGCTGCACGAGCGGTACGGCCACGTCCAGGAGGTGATCGTCCAGAACTTCCGCGCGAAGCCGGGAACGCGGATGGCGGAGGCGCCGGAGCCGTCGCTCGAGGACCACCTCTGGACGATCGCGGCGGCTCGGATCGTGCTCGGCCCGCGCGCGCACGTGCAGGCGCCGCCGAACCTCGCGTTCGACGACTTCCCGTTGCTGCTCGACGCGGGCATCGACGACTGGGGCGGGATCTCGCCCGTGACGATCGACCACGTCAACCCGGAGGCGCCGTGGCCCGAGGTCGAGCGGCTGCGGGAGGCGACGCGCTCGCGCGGGCTCGAGCTCGCGCCGCGCCTGCCGGTCTACCCGGAGTGGCTCGACGCCGAGTGGGTCGACCCGCGCGTGCTGGGGAAGGCGCTCGCGCGTGCCGACGCGCTCGGGCTCGGGCGCGAGGACCGCTGGTCGCCGGGCGAGCCGGGCGCGGTGCCCTTCCTCGTCCGCCGCGACGCGCTCCCGCTCGAGACGGGCGACGAGCCCGGGGAGGAGGAGCTGACTCGACTCCTGCGCGCCCGCGGCGAGGAGCGGCAGCGCGTCTTCGCCGCGGCCGACCGGCTCCGGCGCGAGACGTGCGGCGACGAGGTGACGTACGTCGTCACCCGGAACCTCCAGTACACGAACGTCTGCTACTTCCGCTGCGGCTTCTGCGCGTTCTCGAAGGGGAAGCTCGCCGAGAACCTGCGCGGCCCGGCGTACCTCGTCCCGCACGAGGAGATCGCCCGGCGCGTGCGCGAGGCGTGGGAGCGGGGCGCGACGGAGGTTTGCCTGCAGGGCGGCATCCACCCGGCGTTCACCGGCGACTACTACCTCTCCGTCGTGCGGGCGGTGAAGGAGGCGGCGCCGGAGATCCACGTCCACGCGTTCTCGGCGCTCGAGGTGTGGCAGGGCGCGGCGACGCTCGGTTTGGGGCTCGACGCGTACCTCGCCCGGCTGCGCGACGAGGGCCTCGGCTCGCTGCCGGGGACGGCGGCGGAGATCCTCGACGACGAGGTGCGGCGCGTGATCTGCCCCGACAAGGTGACGACGGAGCAGTGGCTCGCCGTGCACGACGCCGCGCATCGGGCAGGGCTGCGCTCGAACGTGACGATGATGTTCGGGCACGTCGAGGGGCCGCGATCGTGGGCGCGCCACCTTCTGCGCGCCCGTGAGCAGCAGCAGCGGTCGGGCGGGTTCACGGAGTTCGTCCCGCTCCCGTTCGTGCACATGGAGGCGCCGATCGCGCTCAAGGGGCAGGCGCGCCACGGGCCGACGTTCGGCGAGGTGCTGCTCGTGCACGCCGTCGCGCGCCTCGCGCTGCACCCGTGGATCACGAACGTCCAGGCGTCCTGGGTGAAGCTCGGCCCCGACGGCGTGCGGCAGGCGCTCGCGGCCGGGGTCAACGACCTGGGCGGGACGCTGATGAACGAGTCGATCTCGCGGGCCGCCGGGGCGCAGCACGGCCAGGAGCTCCCGCCCGAAGGGATGGAGGCGCTGATCCGCTCCGCCGGGCGCGTGCCGCGGCAGCGGACGACGACGTACGGGACGCCCGCGCCCGAGCGCGTGCGCGCGTCGTTCGCGGCCGCGCCGCTCGCGGAGCCGCTCAACCCGCCGGTGCGCGACGCGGGACTGAAGGCGCCGCCTCGGCTCGTGCGCCCGGGCTTCCGCGCGGCCGCGCGCTGACGGTCAGGCCTCGGCGAGGCGGGCGAACGCGCGCTCGAAGACGTGCTCGGGCTGGGCGCCGAGCACGAGCAGGCGTCCGTCGAGCAGGAACGCCGGCACGCCGGTGGCGCCGATCGACACCGCCTCCCGCGTCGACGCCTCGACGCGGTCGAGGTAGCGGTCGCCGCTCAGCACGTCGTCGACCTCCGCGCGCGCGAGCCCGACGGCGTCTGCGTGCGCGCGGAGCACGTCGTGGTCGCCGAGGTCCTGCGCCCCGCCCCAGTACCCGTCCATCAGCCGGTCGTGGAGCGGCCCGTGGAGGCCGCGGTCGAGCGCGAGCTCGCCGAGGCGGAGCGCGGCGCGCGTGTTCGGGACGCGGGCCGACGGCGCGAACGGCAGTCCCGCCTCGGCGAAGCGGCGCGCGAGCCGGTCGTCGACGTCCGCGCCGTAGCGCCGCCGGAGCTCCTCCTTGGGGATCCCGTCCGGTGGGTACTCGGGGTGCAGGTCGAACGGGAGCCACGTGACGCGCGCGCCGAACCGGCGCTCGAGGAGCCCGGCCAGCCGCTGGCCGAGCCGGCAGAACGGTCAGGTGTAGTCCGACCAGACGAGCGCCTCGTGCTCCGCCACGGCCCCAGGATAGGGAGAGGCCCCGGCCGCGGGGCCCCTCCCCGTGTCGAGCGGCCGGGTTACGCCGTCGTCGCGCGCGGCTCCGCGGAGCGCGCGAACGAGGGCAGGCGAACCGCCCAGTAGGCCGCCGACAGGCCCACGAGGCCGTAGACGATCCGGCTGACCGCGTTCGTCTCGCCGAACTCGAGGCCCACGAGGGTCGCGACGAGGTCGAACTCGGCGAGCGCCACGAGTCCCCAGTTGATGCCGCCGACGACGATCAGCGCGAGGGCGGCCAGGTCGAGCTTGCGCATGGTGTTCCTCCTTCTGTTCAGGTTTTGTCTAGACAGAAAGGTAGCGTGCCGTCGAGTCTTTGTCAAATATTTGTCCAAGCTTCTGCTACCGTAGGGCTCATGAACGAGCGGTTGCGCATCGGAGAGGTGGCGCGGCGGTCGGGCGTCTCGCCCGAGCTCCTGCGCGCGTGGGAGCGGCGCTACGGCCTGCTCCGTCCCGCACGGACCGCGGGCGGGTTCCGGCTGTACGGCGAGGACGACCTGCGGCGCGTCGAGCTGATGCGCGACCACCTCGCGCAGGGAGTGGCGGCGGCGCAGGCGGCGCGGCTCGCGCTCGCGGAGCCGGACGGCCCGCGCACGGCGACCGAACGCCGGCCCGCGGCCCTCCTCGCTCGCCTGGAGCAGTTCGACGAGCCCGGCGCGAACGAGGTGCTCGACCGCCTGCTCGCGGACGTCAGCCTCGAGGCGGTGCTCCGGGACGCCGTGCTGCCCACGCTCGCCGCGCTGGGTGAGCGGTGGGAGCGGGGCGAGCTCACGATCGCGCAGGAGCACTTCGCGAGCTCGCTGCTGCGCGGCAGGCTCCTCGGCCTGGCGCGCGGCTGGGGCGCCGGGATCGGGCCGCGGGCGCTGCTCGCGTGCGCACCGGGGGAGCGGCACGAGCTCCCGCTGATCGCGTTCGGCCTCGCGCTGCGGAACCGCGGCTGGCGGATCACCTACCTCGGCGCGGACACCCCGCTCGCCACGCTCGCCGAGACCGCCGCCGAGCTCGACCCGGCGGTCGTCGTGCTCTCGGCGACGCTCCCGTGGAGCCTCGACGCGGCGGAGGAGGGCCTCGCGACGCTCGCGCGGGACCGTCCCCTCCTCCTCGCCGGGCCCGGAGCCGACGTCGCGGTGGCGGCGCGGGTGGGTGCCGAGCTCCTGCGCGACGGCCCGGTCGACGCGGCGGCGCGGGTCGCGGCGACGGCTACGCCTCCAGGCGCAGCAGGTCCTCGACGCGCTCGCGACGGCGGATGAGCCGCGCGCGTCCCGCCGAGGCGAGCACCGCTGCCGGCCGCGGCACGACGTTGTAGTTCGACCCCATCGCGAGCGTGTACGCGCCGGTCGCGGGCACCGCCAGGAGGTCGCCGCGCCGGGGCTCCGGGAGGAGCACGCGCCGCGCGATCACCTCCTCCTCGCAGTGCAGGCCCGCCACCGTGTACGGGTGCTCGGCCTCCTCGCCGGCGCGGTTGGCGAGCAGTGCGGTGTAGCGCGCGCCGTAGAGCTGGGGGCGCGGATTGTCGGACATGCCGCCGTCGACGGCGACGTAACGAGCCGTCTCGCCGGCGTGCTTGACGCTGCCGACGCGGTAGAGCGTGACGCCCGCGCGGCCGACGAGCGAACGTCCGGGCTCGAGCACGACCTGCGGCGGGGGCAGCGCGTGCAGCGCGAAGCCGCGCTCGACGCGGTCGAGCAACGCGCCGACGAACTCGCCGACGGAGGGAGCCTCCTCGTCCTCCACGTGCCGCACGCCCAGCCCGCCGCCGAGGTCGACGACCTGCGGCTCCCAGCCGAGCTCGGCCCGGCACGCGGCCGCGAAGGCGGCGAGCCAGTCCACCGTCATGCCGGCGGCTGCGACGTCCAGCAGCTGCGAGCCGACGTGGACGTGGAGCCCACGGACGTCGAGCCCTGCGGCGGCTGCGTGTCGCAGCGCCTCGAGCGCGTCTGCGGGAGGGAGGCCGAACTTCGAGCCGTGGTGCCCGGTGCGGATCGCCTCGTGGGTGTCCGCCTCGATCCCGGACGTGACGCGGGCGAGCACGCGCCGGACGCCCGCCGCTGCCGCCCGCTCCACCTCGTCGAGCGCGTCGAGCACGACGAGCGCCTCCGCGGCCGCGGCGGCTTCGAGCTCCTGGTCCGACTTGTTGTTGCCGTGGACGACGATCGTGCCGGCGGGAACACCGGCCTCGAGCGCGAAGCGGAGCTCGCCGAGCGTGGAGACGTCGGCGCCCAGGCCCTCCTCGGCGAACAGCCGCAACAGCGCCACGTTCGGGAACGCCTTCGTCCCGTAGAGGACGAGCGCGTCCGGCGCTGCCTCCCGGTACGCCCGCGCCTGCGCCCGCAGGGTCTGCTCGCAGAAGACGAGCACCGGCGTCCCGTGCTCGGCGGCCAGCTCGGACGCGCGGACGCCGCCGAGCTCGAGCTCGCCGTCCGCCACGCGCGCGGAGAGCGGGAAGAGGTCGAGCACGTCCTGACTCTGCCAGCCGGCGAGCGCCCACGCTCCGGCGTCCCGCTCCGAGCGTGCGACCATCCACCCGTGCGAAGGCGCTTCCTCGTCTCGCTGCCCGAGCGCCTCGGCCGCTCGCTCGCCGCCGTCGTCGGCGGGGGGCTCCACGAGACCGCGGAGCTCCTGCTGCCGCGCCTCGTCCGCCGGTCGCGCCTGTACGAGGCGACGGCGAAGAACCTCCTGCGCGTGACCGCCGAGCTCCTCGGCGGGGTCGCCCAGCGCGACCCGACGCTGCCCGGCGCCGGCGAGGTGGCCGTGCGGAAGGGCGCCGGCAACGCCGTCGAGCTGGGCTCGATCGCGGCGTTCGGGTTCTCGCCCCTCTGGCTGCTCGCTGCGGCGAGCGACGTGGCGCACGGGTCGCGGACGTACCTGAGGGCGCTCGTCGCCGAGCTGAAGGCGGCGGGCATCGTCGCGCGGGAGGCCGAGGTCGCCTCCGTGGACGAGCTGCTGGCGGCGTTCGAGCGCGGCTCCGGGACGGCCGCTGCGCTCGTGGACGTGCCGCCGCTCGAGCTCGCCGAGCTCCGGCGCTCGCTCGACGAGCTGCGGGCGAGTGCCGCGTCGCTGCCGGGCCCGGACGAGCTCGCGGTGGCGTTCGCCGGGCTGCGCGCGGCGGCCGCGCAGGAGGAGCGGTCGCTGCTGGAGATCTCGCAGGGGATCGGGCTCGCGTTCCTGCTCTCGGCGCGGAACGTCGGGCGTGAGCACCTCGTGGCGCCGTACCGCGAGGACTGGCGCCCACTCGGCGACGAGGGCCTCGCGGCGTACGCCCGTCGCGTCTCGGGCCCCTACCGCGAGGCGGTCGCGGGGCACCTCGACGACGAGCGTCCGACGTTCACGGAGCGGCTCCTCGGCCGCCTCTCGCGCGACGCGTAGCGGGTTGCTACGCTGGCAACGGTGACGAACCTCCTTCGATAGCGCAGGGAGGCATCGCGGCGAGGAGCCGCGCCGACTTCCCGAGGCCTCGAGAGAGGCCTTTTCTGTACCCGGAGCGACGATGGACACGTACGACCCCCAGCAGATCGAGGAGAAGTGGCAGCGCGTCTGGGAGGACGAGCAGGCCTTCCACGTGCCGAACCCGGACGAGCGCGAGGCCGACGTCCACGCGCGCAAGACGTACGTGCTCGAGATGCTCCCGTACCCCTCCGGCGAGCTGCACATGGGGCACGTCCTCAACTACACGCTCGGCGACGTCGTCGCGCACTTCCGCCGCCGCAACGGCTACACCGTCCTGCGCCCGATGGGCTACGACTCCTTCGGCCTCCCCGCGGAGAACGCGGCGATCCGCGAAGGCGGGCACCCGCGCGCGATCACCGACGCGAACATCGCCGCGATCCGCGAGCAGGTGAAGCGGATGGGGTGGGCGTTCGACTGGGACCGTGAGGTCTCGACGGCCGAGCCCGGCTACTACCGCTGGACGCAGTGGCTCTTCCTGCGCTTCCTGGAGGCCGGGTACGCGTACCGGAAGGAGGCGCCGGTCAAGTGGTGCCCGGTCGACCAGACGGTGCTCGCGAACGAGCAGGTGATCGACGGGCACTGCGAGCGCTGCGGCGCCGAGGTGGAGGCGCGCAACCTCGCGCAATGGTTCTTCCGCATCACCGACTACGCCGACCAGCTGCTGGACGAGATGGAGCTGCTCGAGTCGTGGCCCGAGCGCGTGCTGACGATGCAGCGCAACTGGATCGGCCGCTCCGAGGGCGCCGAGGTCGTCTTCCGCGTCGACGGCAGCGGCGAGGAGATTCCGGTGTTCACGACGCGGCCGGACACGCTGTTCGGCGCGACGTTCTTCGTGCTCGCGCCGGAGCACCCGCTGGTCGAGCAGCTCGTGCGGGGGAGCGAGCACGAGGACGAGGTGCGCGCGTACGTCCGCCACGCCGGCGGGCGGACGGAGGTCGAGCGCGCCGAGAAGGAGAAGGACGGCGTCTTCACCGGGCGGTTCGTGGTCAACCCCGTCAACGGCGAGCGGATCCCCGTGTGGGTCGCCGACTACGTGCTGATGGGCTACGGGACGGGCGCGATCATGGCCGTCCCCGCGCACGACGAGCGCGACCACGCGTTCGCCGAGCGGTACCGGATCGAGATCCGCCAGGTCGTCGCCCCCCGCGGCGGCGAGGCCGAGTCGGACGGCGCCTACGTCGCGCACTCGGAGGACGAGGTGCTCGTCAACTCCGGCGAGTTCGACGGGCTACCCGCCCCGGAGGGGAAGCGCGCGATCGTCGCGTCGCTGGAGGAGCGGGGGCTGGGACGCCCGACGGTCGGGTATCGGCTGCACGACTGGCTGCTGTCGCGGCAGCGTTACTGGGGCGCGCCGATCCCGGTGATCCACTGCGAGCGCGACGGGATCGTGCCCGTTCCGGACGACCAGCTGCCGGTGCTCCTGCCCGAGGTGGAGGAGTACCTGCCGAAGGGCAGCTCCCCGCTCGCCGCGGCGGAGGGGTGGGTGAACGTCGAGTGCCCCGTGTGCGGAGGGCCCGCCCGGCGGGAGACGGACACGATGGACACGTTCGTCGACTCGTCCTGGTACTTCCTCCGCTACACCGACCCGCACAACGACCGGGCGCCGTTCGACCGCGCGATCGTCGACTACTGGCTGCCGGTCAACCAGTACATCGGCGGGATCGAGCACGCGATCCTCCACCTGATGTACGCGCGCTTCTTCACCAAGGTGATGAACGACCTCGGGATGCTCGGGTTCCGAGAGCCGTTCCTGCGGCTGTTCAACCAGGGGATGATCTACCGCCACGGCGCGAAGATGTCGAAGTCGAAGGGGAACGTCGTCTCCCCCGACGAGATGCTCGAGCGCTACGGCGCGGACACCCTGCGCCTGTACGTGCTCTACATGGGCCCCGCCGAGCAGGACAAGGAGTGGCAGGACGAGGGCGTCGAGGGCATGCACCGCTTCCTGGCGCGGCTGTGGCGGGTCGCGAGCGAGGCCGTGGGGAAGCCGTCGGTGCCGGACGCGGCGACGCCCCTGGCGCGCAAGGCGCACGAGACGATCGCGAAGGTCACCGACGACGTCGACCGGCGCTTCGTCTTCAACACCCCGATTGCGGCGGTGATCGAGCTCGTGAACGAGATCTCGCGGGAGCCGGACGACCCGGCCGCCCGGTTCGCGGCGGAGACGGCCGTGTCGCTGATCCAGCCGTATGCGCCGCACATCGCCGAGGAGCTGTGGCAGCGCCTCGGCGGCGAGCGGCTGTGGCAGGCGCCGTGGCCGGTCGCGGACGCGGCGATGCTCGAGCGCGAGACGTTCGAGCTCGTCGTGCAGGTCAACGGCAAGGTGCGCGACCGGATCGAGGTTCCCGTGGCGCTGTCCGAGGACGAGCTCGTCGCGACCGCGAAGGCGTCGGCGAAGGTGCAGGCGCACGTGGACGGGAAGCCGGTCCGCCAGGCGATCGTCGTCCCGCGCAAGCTCGTCAACCTCGTCGTCTAGCTCCGCCCGGCCCCCGGCGCGCGGGCGTTTGCCCTTTCGGCGCAGAGCCGGCACGGTCCCGTGACGGCCGTCGCGCCACGATCGTGGACGTGGTCGACGCGATCGTCAGCGTGCTCACGCCGGGCCGGCGGCGGGCGCTCGCGGCGGCGCTGCTCGCGGTCGCCGTGCTCGTCGTGGGTGCCCGCCGGCTCGCCACCGCCGGGACCGCGTCCGCGCCGGTCGCCGCCCCCGTTCCGGTCGCCGTCGAGCCCGCCGCGGCCACCGTGCTCGTGCACGTCGTCGGCGCGGTCCGTCGGCCGGGCCTCTACCGGCTGAAGGAGGGCGACCGGGTCGCCGACGCGCTCGAGCGAGCGGGCGGCGCCGCCGGGCGGGCCGACCTCGCCGCGGTGAACCTGGCGGCGCCCGTCGCCGACGGGACGCAGGTGGTGGTGCCTGCGCGCGCTGCGGCCGCCGCCGGCGCCCCGGCAGCCGCCGCCGGAGGCGGTGGGGTCGCTGCGTCGGGGCCGGTCCGCCTCAACGCCGCCACGGTCGAGGAGCTCGACGCCCTCCCCGGGATCGGCCCCGTGACGGCGCAGAAGATCGTCGATTGGCGCCAGGCACACGGCGCCTTCCGGAGCGTCGACGACCTCGACGCCGTCCCGGGGATCGGGCCGGCGCGGATCGAGCAGCTGCGGGAGCTCGTGACTCCGTGACGCTCCTCGAGCGCTACCCCGCGCACGTCCTGGCGGCCTCGCTGGTCGGCGGGCTGGCGCTCGCGCTCGCCGTCAGGGTCGAGGACGTGCTCCTCGGCGCGGTGGCGGCCGCCGTCGCGGCCATGGCCCTCCACGCTCGCGCAGTGCTCGCCGCCGCGGCCGCCTTCCTGCTCCTCGGGCTCTGGTGGGGAAGCGTCCGCCTCGACGCCGTCGACCGCTCGGTGCTCCGGCAGCGCGTGGGCGAGGTCGCGCCCGCCACCGCTGTCGTCACCGGACCCGCGCGACGAAGCGAGTTCAGCGTCCGTGTGCCGGCGGTGGTCGAGCGGTTCGACCGCGTGCGGGTCCGGGAGCGCGTGCTCCTCGAGCTTCCCGCAGGGCGTGCGCCGCCGCAGGGCGCGCGGCTCGACCTCGTCGCCGCGATCCGGGAGCCGCGGCCGCGGGAAGGCCGCTTCGACGAGCGCGCATGGCTCGAGCGGCAGGGCGTGCACGTCGTCGTCCGTGGCTCGGGCTGGCGCGTGGTCGGGCGGCGCGGCGGGCTGGCGGGGGCGGCCGACCGGTTGCGTGCGCGCCTGGCCGCGTCGATCGCGCCCGGGCTCCGGGGCGAGCGGCGGTCGGTCGTCGCGGGGATCGTGCTCGGCGAGGACGAGGGGCTGCCGGACGACCTCCGCGATGCCTTCCGTGCCTCCGGCCTCTACCACCTCCTGGCCGTGTCCGGCGCGAACGTCGCGGTGATCGTCGCGGCCTCCCTCGGGCTCGCGACAGCGGCGGGATTGTCCCGCTGGGCTGGAGAGACGCTCGCGCTGGCCGGGATCGCCGCGTACGTCGCGGCGGTGGGCTGGCAGCCGTCGGTCGTGCGCGCGGGCGTCGCAGGGATGCTCGCATCGCTCGCGTGGCTGGCCGCGCGACCGCGGGACCGCTGGCACTTCCTGCTCCTCGGCGCGCTCGTGCTGCTCGCGTGGAACCCGCGCTCGCTGCTCGAGCCCGGCTTTCAGCTCTCGTTCGCGGCCGTCGCCGCGATCTTCGTCGGCGTCCCCCGGCTCGAGCGCGTGCTGGAGGGCTACCCCGTGCACCCGAAGCTCGCGGCGGTCGTCGCGGTGTCGGCGGCCTGCGGCGTCGTCACCGCCCCGATCCTGTGGCTCCACTTCGGTGCCGTGCCCCTGTGGTCGGTGCCCGCGAACGCGATCGCGTGGCCCGCGGCGGCGCCGATCCTCGCGCTCGGGCTCACGGCCGCCGCCGTCGATCCGGTCGCACCGGCCGCGGCAGCGGCGATCGCGTGGGTGAACGGCTGGCTCGCCGCCTACCTCGCGGCGACCGCCAGAGCCGCGGCGGCGCTGCCGTTCGCCGAGATCGGATCCGGCACGGCGCTGGCGTCGCTCGGCGGCCTCGGTCTCGCCGCCGTCGTCGCAGCTCGCGCCCGCGGGCGCGAGCGCCGCACCGTGGTGACGGCGACGGCGATCGTCGCGGGGCTCGTCGCGCTCTGGCGCCTCGCGCCGGACGGCGACGCGGTGCCGCCGCCGACCGGCCTGCGCGTCACCGTGCTCGACGTCGGTCAGGGCGACGCGATCCTCGTCGAGGCGCCGGGAGCGGCGCTCCTCGTCGACCAGGGGCCACCCGAGGGGCGGGCGGCGGAGCAGCTGCGCCGGCGCGGCCTGCGGCGGCTGTCGCTGCTCGTGCTCACGCATCCGCAGCGCGACCACGTCGGGGCCGCGCTGGACGTCGTCCGCCGCCTCGAGGTCGACCTCGTCCTCGACCCGTTGCTGCGGGTTCGCAGCCCGTACCGGGACGAGGCGGTGGCCGAGGCCCGGCGGCGCGGGGTGCGAGTCGCGGTCGCGCGCGCCGGCCAGGCCTACCGCGCCGGCCCGCTGCTCGTGCGGGTGCTCTGGCCGCGCGACGCCGGCTCAGCGGCCGACGACCCGAACCGGAACGCAGTCGTCCTGCTCGTCTCGCACGGCCCCGTCGACGTGCTGCTGACGGCCGACGCCGAGAGCGACGTGACCCTGCCGCTGCGCCCGCCGCCGGTGGAGATCCTCAAGGTCGCCCACCACGGCTCCGCCGACGAGGGCCTGGCGGAGCTCATTCGCCGGACGCGCCCCCGGGTAGCCCTCGTCTCGGTCGGGCGCCGCAACGACTACGGGCACCCGGCGCCCTCCACGCTCGCCGCACTCGCTGCGGTGCCGGGGCTCGCGTCGTACCGCACCGACCTCGACGGCGAGGTGACGGTCGAGTCGGACGGCGCCGACCTGCTCGTCCGGGAGGAGCGCTGACTACCATCGGCGCCGGTGGCCGAGCTCGCGCCTGCCTACCTCATCACCGGCGGCGACCGGCCGAAGATCGGCCGCGCGCTCGGCCGCCTCCGCGGCCGCTTCGACGACGAGTCGGTCGAGCTCCTCGATGCCCGCGAGACGAGCGGCTCCGAGGCGGTCGCGGCGTGCAACGCGCTCGGCCTGTTCGGCGGCAGCCGCCTCGTGGTCGTGGAGAACGTCGACGGCACCCCGAACGCGGACGGCCGGCTGACGGGCGGGTGGAAGGCCGCCGACGTCGCCGCGGTCGTCGACTACCTCGCGTCGCCTTCGCCCGAGACGGTGCTCGCGGTCGTCGCGGCCGGGCTCAAGAAGGACGCGCCCCTCGCCAAGGCGGTGGCGAAGGTCGGCGAGGTGCTCTCGTTCGACGTTCCCCGGCGTGGGCTGACGAAGTGGGTCGCCGACCAGTTCCGGGTGCACGGTGCGCGCGCGGACGGCGAGGCGTGCCGCGCGCTCGTCGAGCTCGTGGGCGAGAACGTCGAGGAGCTCTCCTCGGAGATCCAGAAGCTCGCGACGTGGGCCGACGGCGACGAGGTGACCGAGCGCGACGTCCGGACGCTCACCGCGGGGCGTGCCGAGACGTCCATCTTCGCGCTCACCGACGCCTGGGGCCGCCGCGACCCGGCCGCCGCGCTGGAGGCGTGCGAGGACCTGCTCGAGCGCTCGCCGCGGCCTCGATCGTCCGAGCTGCCTCGCCTCGTCGCCCAGCTCGCGAGCCACGTGAGCCGCGTCCGCGACTGCCAGGCGCTCGCCGCCGAAGGCGTGACGCCGCGCGAGGCGGCCGGGCGCCTCAAGCGGTCGCCGTTCTACGTCGAGAAGCTGTTCGCGCAGGCGACCAACTTCGGCGTCGAGGAGCTGCGTGACGCCGTCGTCCGGCTCGCCGAGCTCGACGCCGCGCTGAAGGGCGGGAGCCGCCTCCCCGGCGATCTCGAGCTCCAGCGGGCGCTCGCCGACATCGCCCGTCCGGTGCAGCCGGCGGGCGCGCGGGCGGAGCGGGCGGGCGGCTAGGAGCGGGCGCGGGAGACGAGCTTCGCCGCCTGCGACTTCTTCCGAGCGGCGGCGTTCCGGTGGAGCGCACCCTTGGCGGCCGCACGGTCGATCAGGCGGACGAGGCTGCGGTGCTCCGTCTCCACGGCCGAGGCGTCGTCCTCCTCGACCGCGGTCTCGAGGCGCTTCGCCAGCGTCTTGATCGTCGACCGGTAGCGCAGGTTCTCGAGCCGCTGGCGGGCCGCGATCCGGACGCGCTTCTTCTGCTGCTGGATGTTCGGCATACGAAAAGAGACCCGCACGCGCGGGCGCGGCGATGGTAGCAGAGGCCGCGCGAGCCGGACGCTCTGGGAAGATCCGCCCCCGGTGACGTGGGCGAGTCTGATCGCGCGCGCGGCCGTCGAGCCGTGCGGTGGCGGGGGTCCCGCGAGCCGGGGCGTCCGGTGAACTGGTCGTACCTGGCGTGGATGGTCGCCGCCGGACTCGCGACGACTCTCGGCGGGCTCGCCCTCCTGGTGATCCGGTCGCCGACCGACCGGCTGCTCGACACGCTCCTCGGCTTCACCGCCGGGGTCATGCTCGCGGCCACGTGCTTCTCGCTGCTCGTGCCCGCGCTCGACGAGGGAACCGTCTCGGAGGTCGTCCTCGGCTTCGCCGTGGGCGGGGCCGTGCTCGCGCTGCTCGACTACGTGCTCCCGCACGTGCACGCGCGGTTCACGGAGCGCCGCTTCGCCTCGCGCGACCGGCAGCGGGGCGTGCTGCTGCTCTCGGCGCTGAAGATCCACAACGTGCCCGAGGGGATCGCCGTCGGCGTCGCCTTCGCGGCCGGCGGAGCCGATCTCGGCGTCCCCGTCGCGCTCGCGATCGGGATCCAGAACATCCCCGAGGGTTTCGCCGCGGCGGCGCCGCTGCTCCAGGCGGGCGTCCGCAGCCGCACCGCGGTCGGCTTCGCCGCGGCCACCGGCGCCGTCGAGCCGCCCGCAGCGTTGCTCGCGTTCGGGGTCGCCGAGGCGGCCGGGGCGTTGCTGCCGTTCGCGCTCGCCTTCGCCGCCGGCGCGATGCTCTACGTCATCGCCGACGAGCTGATCCCCGAGAGCCACGCGCACGGCTTCGAGCGGGCGGCGACCTTCGCCCTCCTCTTCGGGTTCGCGGTCATGCTCGTCCTCGACAACGTGTTCGGATGAGCGCGGAGCCAGCCCACCGGCGCCGGCTCGCGCTCTCCACGGCGATCTTCGCGGGCGCGACGGGACTGTCGCGCGTGCTCGGCCTCGTCCGCGAGATCGTCGCGCGCCGCTACTTCGGCGTCGAGGGAGCCGGCATCAACGCCTTCACCGCCGCCTTCCAGGTGCCGAACCTCATGCGCAGCCTCGCGGCCGACTACGCGCTCGCGCCCGCGTTCGTGCCGGTGTTCTCCGAGCTGCTCGAGAAGGGCGAGCGCGCCCGCGCGTGGCGCGTCGCGTCGACGCTGTTCTGGCTCCTGCTGCTCGGGCTCGGGGCGCTGACGGCCCTGTTCATGCTCGCGGCGCCGCTCGTGATGCGCCCGTTCGGCTTCGAGGGCGAGCAGCAGGAGCTCGCGGTCACGCTCTCGCGGATCCTCTTCCCGATCGTCGCGCTGCTCGGCATCTCGGGCCTGATCGTCGGGATCCTGAACTCCTACGAGCAGTTCACGATCCCCGCGCTGACGCCGGTCTTCTGGAACCTGGCGATCATCGCCGGCCTGGTGATCGGCGTTCCGCTCACGGACGACGACACGGAGGCGCTCTACGTCTACGCAGGCTCGATCCTCGTCGGGACGGTGATCCAGGTGCTGCTCCCGGTCCCGTGGCTCAGAGGCCTCGACGGGCGGCTGCGCCTCGCGCTCGACTGGCGCGACCCGATGGTGAAGCGCGTCTTCGTACTGATGCTCCCTGTCACGCTCGGGCTCGGGCTGATCAACTTCAACCAGGTCATCGGCACCGTCTTCGCCTCGCGGCTCATCGACCCGACGCTCGCCCCGGCCGCGATCGACGCCGCCTTCCGCGTCTACATGCTCCCGCAGGGGATCTTCTCGGTCGCGGTCGCGACCGTGCTCTTCCCGTCGATGTCGCGCCTGGCCGCGCGTGCCGACTGGGACGCGTTCCGGGGCACGGTCAGCCTCGGCGTCCGGCAGATCGCGTTCCTGCTCGTGCCGGCGTCGGCCGCGACCGCGGTGCTCGCGGAGCCGATCGTGCGGCTCCTCTACGAGCGGGGCGAGTTCGGACCGTCGGAGACCGAGGTCGTGGCGGCCGCGCTGGCCGCGTTCTCCCTCGGCCTCGCGTTCAACGGGTTCATGCTGATCCTCAACCGGGCGTTCTTCTCCCTGCAGCAGCCGTGGACGCCGACTGCGGTGGCACTCGGCAACCTCGCGCTCAACACGGTGCTGTATGCGGCGTTCTACCGCGTCGGCACGTGGGGGATCCCGCTCGCGATCTCGGTCGCGAACGTCGCGGCCTCGCTTGCGCTCCTGTGGCTGCTGCGTCGGCGGCTCGGGCGCGTCGACGCGGGCGCGATCGCGGCGTCGTTCGCCCGCGTGACGGTCGCCTCCGCACTGCTTGCGGGGGTGGCGTTCGGCGTGTGGCGCGGGCTGGACGAGCTCCTCGGCCGATCCTTCTGGGCGCAGGCGCTCTCGCTGGCCACGGCGCTCGTCGCCGGCGCCGCGGCCTACCTGCTCGCGGCACGCGCGCTCCGGGTTCGGGAGCTCGAGGCGCTGCTAGCGTTGACACGGCGCCGCCGGGCGCCGTAAGCCATGGACCAGAGCCGCATCCGCAACTTCTCGATCATCGCCCACATCGACCACGGGAAGTCGACGCTGGCCGACCGCATGCTCGAGGTGACCGAGACCGTCTCGACCCGCGAGATGCGCGACCAGCTGCTCGACACGATGGAGCTCGAGCGTGAGCGCGGGATCACGATCAAGGCCCAGGCGGTGCGCGTCGCCTGGAAGGGTTACGAGCTGAACCTGATCGACACGCCCGGGCACGTCGACTTCACCTACGAGGTGTCGCGCTCGCTCCAGGCGTGCGAGGGGGCGCTGCTCGTGGTCGACGCCGCCCAGGGGATCGAGGCGCAGACGCTCGCCAACGCCTACCTCGCGATCGAGAACGACCTCGAGATCGTGCCGGTCGTGAACAAGATCGACCTGCCGCAGGCCAATCCGGCCGCCGTCGCGCGTGAGGTCGCGGACCTCCTCGGCGGCTCGGCGGACGACGCGCTCCGGATCTCCGCGAAGACGGGCGCGGGGGTGGACGCCGTCCTCGACGCGATCGTGGAGCGGGTCCCGGCGCCGGCCGGCGAGGCCGACGGGGCGCCGCGGGCGCTCATCTTCGACTCGTCCTACGACCAGTACCGCGGCGTCGTCGCGTTCGTCCGCGTCGTCGACGGCGCGCTGCGCCGCGGCGAGGCGCTGCGCGCGATGGCGCTCGGGACCGAGTTCGAGGCGGAGGAGGTCGGCTTCCTCTCGCCCGCGCGCGAACCGGTCGAGGCGCTGACCGCCGGCGAGGTCGGCTACGTGATCACCGGGCTGAAGGACGTGTCCCGCCTCCGCGTCGGCGACACGATCACGTCCCGTCGCGGCGGGGCCCAGCAGCCGCTGCCCGGGTACAAGGACGTGAAGCCGATGGTGTTCGCGGGCCTCTTCCCGACGGACTCCGACGCCTACCCCGAGCTCCGCGACGCCCTCGAGAAGCTGAAGCTGAACGACGCCTCGCTCTTCTACGAGCCGGAGACGTCGCAGGCGCTCGGATTCGGGTTCCGCTGCGGCTTCCTCGGCCTGCTCCACATGGAGATCGTCCGCGAGCGGCTCGAGCGCGAGTTCGACCTCGACCTGCTCGTCACGGCGCCGAACGTCGCCTACCGCGTGCAGCGGCCGGGCGGCGAGTGGCTCGAGGTGCACAACCCGGCGGAGATGCCGCGCGAGCTCGAGGCGGTCGAGGAGCCGTACATCCGGGCGTCGATCATCGTCCCGAAGGAGTACGTCGGCACGGTGATGGAGCTCAACAACGACCGCCGCGGCCGCTTCGACCACCTCGAGTACCTGTCGGAGGAGCGCGTGCTGCTCACCTACGAGCTGCCGCTCGCCGAGATCGTCCTCGACTACTACGACCAGCTGAAGTCGCGCACGAAGGGCTATGCGAGCTTCGACTACGACCTCGCCGGCTTCCGCGACGGCGACCTCGTGCGCGTCGACGTCCTCGTCGGCGGCGAGCAGGTCGACGCGCTCTCGCTCGTCGTCCACCGCGACTCCGCCTACGCGCGGGGGAAGGCGCTCGTCGAGAGGCTGAGGGAGGAGATCCCACGGCAGCTCTTCGACGTGGCGATCCAGGCTGCGATCGGCTCGCGCGTGATCGCGCGCGAGACGGTGAAGGCGAAGCGCAAGGACGTGCTCGCCAAGTGCTACGGCGGCGACATCACACGCAAGCGGAAGCTGCTCGAGAAGCAGAAGGCCGGGAAGAAGCGCATGAAGCAGGTCGGCGCCGTGGAGGTGCCGCAGGAAGCGTTCCTCGCGGTTCTCAACCTCGGCGACGGGAAGCGGTAGGCGTGGCCGGCGCCCGCCACCTGTACGTGCACCTGCCGTTCTGCGTGCACCGCTGCGGCTACTGCGACTTCGTCACGGTGGTGGGGAGGGACGAGTCGCACGCGCCGTACGTCGATGCGCTGCTCGCGGAGCTCGAGCTCGAGCGGCGGTTGCTCGCGCCGCGTGTCGAGACCGTGTTCGTGGGCGGCGGGACGCCCACGTTCACGGCGCCGGCCGCGCTCGCGCGGCTGCTCGCGTCGCTGCCGCCCGCCGGCGAGGTGACCGTGGAGGCGAACCCGGAGACGGTCACGCGGGAGCTCGCGGCGGCGCTGCGCCGCGCCGGGGTCACCCGCGTATCGCTCGGCGCGCAGAGCTTCCGCCCGCACCTGCTCGAGGTGCTGGAGCGGCGCGCCGGGCCGGAGGCCGTCCGGCGCGCGTTCACCGCTCTCCGTGAAGCCGGCTTCGACAACGTCAGCCTCGACCTGCTCTACGGGATCCCCGGCCAGAGGCCCGCCGACCTCGAGGGCGACCTGGAGGAGGCCGTCGCCCTCGGGCCCGAGCACCTGTCGTACTACGAGCTCGAGGCCAAGCCCGGGACGCGGTTCGCACGGGCCTACGGGGACGAGCTCGTCCGCCAGGGCGAGGCGATGGAGGGCTACTTCGAGCGGGTCGTCGACGTGCTGACGGGCTCCGGCTACCGCTGGTACGAGACGGCGAACTTCTGCCGCGGCGCGGCGGCCGCCGGCGGACGCGACCTCCGCGCGCAGCACAACCTCGCCTACTGGCTCGGGCGCGACTACCTCGGGCTCGGGATCGGCGCCGTCTCCACCGTCGGCGGCCGGCGGTGGCGGAACGCGCCGAGCCTCCCGCGGTACCTGGCGGCGCTCGCGCGCGGCGCGCGACCGGAGCGGGACGTCGAGACGCTCGCGCAGCCGGTGCGGGCGCGGGAGCGGCTGCTCCTGGGGCTCCGTCTCGACGAGCCGGTGGCCCTCGCGGGCGTCGACGGCGCACTCGACCCCACCGCGCTCGCGCGGATGGAGCAGCTCGGCCTCGCCGAGCGCCGGGGCGAGGGGCTGGCGCTCACCGAGCGCGGCCGGTTCCTCGGCGGCGCGGTGACGTCCGAGCTCCTCGCCTAGCGCCGCCCCGGAACGACCGGTGGGCGCGGGTAGAATCCCGTACGGGCGCGAAAATTCCCTGGAAACCGTGGAGATCCAGCTCACCCAGCGGCAGCGGCAGATCCTCGTCGGCCTCGTCGAGGAGCACGTCGCGAGCGGCGAGCCAGTGGGCTCGAAGACGCTGGTCGAGCGTGGCGCGATCGACGTCTCGCCCTCGACCGTCCGGAACGAGTTCGCGGCGCTCGAGGCGCTGGGGCTGCTCATGCACCCGCACACGTCTGCAGGGCGGGTGCCGACGGAGCGTGGCTACCGCCTGTACGCGGACGCGCTGCTGACCCAGGTCGGCGCGAGGCCGGCGCCCTTCCCGCTCGACCTCTCCGCCGTGCGCAGCGAGGTCGAGTCCGCGCTGCAGGCGACGACCGAGATGCTCTCGGAGGTCACCCGGCTGCTGGCGCTCGTCTCCGCGCCCTCGCTCGAGGCGGCGCGGGTCCACCACGTCGACGTCCTGCAGCTGCAGCCGTCCGTCGTGATGCTGGTCGTGATCACCTCCGCCGGCGGCGTGAGCAAGCGGATCGCCACCTTCGCCGAGCCCGTCGACGCCGGGCTCGTGGACTGGGCGCGCGAGTACCTGAACGAGACCTTGACGGGCGTCCAGCTCGGGACGCACACGATGCGGCGCCGGCTCGAGGACACCGGCCTCTCCGGGCGGGAGCGGGCGTTCCTCGCCGCCCTCCGGCCCGCCTTCACGGACGTCGCGGCGGAGGGCGAGCAGCGGCTGTACGTCGGCGGCGCCGCCAGCCTCCTCAGCGAGGCGCGCGCGGACGAGCTCGAGGCGTGCCAGCGGCTGCTCGAGACGCTCGAGAAGCGGGCCACCCTCCTCCAGCTGATCGGGGAGGCGTTGGAGCCGAGGCGCGCCTTCGTGCGGGTCGGCGACGAGCTCGAGAACGCCTCGCTGCGGGACGTCTCGCTCGTCGGCTCGACGTACGGGCTGGCGAACCGGACGCTCGGTGCGGTCTCCCTCCTCGGCCCCGTGCGGATGGACTACGACAGGGCGTTGCGCTCGGTCCGGGCCGCCGCGCACGAGCTGTCGCGCTTCGTCGAGCGCGTCTACGACGAGAACTGATGCGCGCGGGTGCCGCGGCTACGCTCTGACGCGTGGCGACGACGCAGCACGACTACTACGAGCTCCTCGGCGTCTCCCGCGGCGCCTCCGACGCCGAGATCAAGAAGGCGTTCCGCCGCCTCGCCCGCGAGCTGCACCCGGACGTCAACGAGGCGCCCGACGCGGAGGAGCGCTTCCGGCAGGTGGCGGAGGCGTACGAGGTGCTGTCGAAGCCGGAGACGCGCGAGCTGTACGACCGCTACGGCCACGCCGGCCTGCGGAGCGGCGGGTTCCAGCCGGGGCACTTCGACTTCGGCAGCCTGTCCGACATCTTCTCGGCCTTCTTCGGCGACGACCTGTTCGCCGCGACCGGACGGCCGACGCGCTCCCGCGGGGCGGACGTGGTGGCCGAGGTGGAGGTCGAGCTCGTCGAGGCCGCGCGCGGAACGACGCGCGAGGTGGCCTACGAGGTCGCCGCGCCGTGCGGCCGCTGCCACGGCGACGGCGCCGAGCCGGGCACGGAGGTGTCGACCTGCTCGACGTGCCACGGCGCCGGCCGCGTCCAGCACGTCGCGCGGTCGCTCCTCGGCGAGTTCGTGCGGTCGCAGGCGTGCCCGACCTGCGAAGGCTCGGGGCGGATCGTGGCCGAGGCGTGCCGCGAGTGCTCCGGCGCCGGTCGGGTGCTCGAGCCGCGGACGCTTCGGGTCGACGTCCCGCCCGGGATCCACGACGGGCAGCGGATCCGGATCAGCGGGGAGGGCCACTCCGGCGCCGCCGGGGGCCGTGCGGGCGACGTCTACGTGCGGGTGCGCATCCGACCGGACGCCCGGTTCGTACGGGAGGGAAACGACGTGTTCTCGACCGTGCAGCTGACGTTCGCGCAGGCCGCGCTCGGGGCGACGGTGACGGTGCCGACGCTCGACGGCGAGGTGGAGCTCGCGTTCGAGCCCGGGACGCAGCCGGGTGCCGTCCGCGTTCTCCGCGGCAAGGGGATGCCCGTGCTCCAGGGGTTCGGGCGCGGCGACCACCGCGTCCTCGTGAACGTCGTCGTGCCGCGGCGGCTCAGCGACGAGCAGCGGGCGCTGCTGGAGGAGTTCGACCGGCTCTCGGACGGCGAGACGTACCGTGGCGACGACGGGGCGGGCTTCTTCGACAAGCTGAAGAGCGCGTTCCGCTGAGCCTGCGCCGGGTCTCCGTCTCGGTTCCGGGCGCTCGGGCGGAGGAGGCGCGCGCGCGGATGCTCGAGCTCTTCCCGGAGGGCTTCGAGGAGGTCGATGCGCGCGACGGCGTCGAGCTCGTCGCGTACACGGACGGCGCAGGGCAGGAGCGGTTCGCTGCCGTCTTCGGCGCCGTGTCCGGCCGCGAGGTGCCCGACGACTGGCACGAGCGCTGGCGGACGTTCCACCGGGGCGTCCGCATCGGGCACCTCTGGGTGGGCCCGCCGTGGGAGGAGCCCGAGCGCGGCTCGATCCCGGTCGTGATCGATCCCGGCCGCGCGTTCGGCACGGGGTCGCACCCGACCACGCGCCTCTGCCTCGAGCTGCTCGAGCGCGTGCCGCGCGGCTCCCTGCTCGACGTGGGCTGCGGCTCCGGCGTCGTCGCCGTGGCCGCGGCGAAGCTGGGCTTCGCCCCCGTCACCGGCCTCGACCTCGACCCCCAGGCGATCGTCGCCGCGCGCGGCAACGCAGCCGCGAACGGCGTGCAGCTCGAGCTGCGGACGGCCGACGTGACCCGTGCGGAGCTCCCGGCCGCCGACGTGGCCGTCGCGAACATCACGCTGGACGTCGTCGGGGCCCTGGGCGGCCGCCTGCGCTCGCCGCTCGCGGTCACCTCGGGCTACCTCGCAGCCGACGCGCCGACGCTCGCCGGCTTCCGGCGAGTCGACCGCCGGGAGCGGGAGGGATGGGCCGCCGACCTCCACGAGGCGCGGTAGATTCCGGCCGCCATGGCGACCTTCTCCGTCCGCTTCCTCGGCTGCAAGGTGTCGCACACGGACGCGGTGGGGATCCGCGACGCGCTCGCCGCCGGCGGCCACCGCGAGATCGGCTCTGGCGGTGCGGCCGACGTCGCCGTCGTCAATGCGTGCTGCGTCACGCACGCCGCCGTCTCGAAGTCCCGGCAGGCCGTGTCGCGCGCGGCGCGGACGCACCGCCGCGTCTACGTCACGGGCTGCGCCGCCAACCTCGAGGGTGCCCCCTTCGCCGGCCTGCCGGAGAACGTCGTCGTCGTTGCACGGCCGTCGGAGGAGACCCCGGCCGCCGTTGCGGGCGACGTCGGCGCGCTCGGCTGCAGCCGGGACGAGCGACGCCTGGAGCGGACGCGCGCCTTCGTGAAGATCCAGGACGGCTGCTCCTTCTCGTGCGCCTTCTGCGTCGTCCCGCTCGTCCGGGGCGGGAGCCGGAGCCGCAGCGCCGAGGCGGTGCTGGCGGAGATCCGCCGCCGTGTCCGCCAGGGGCACCGGGAGGTCGTCCTCACGGGAATCAACCTCGGCCTCTTCCGCGACCGCGATGCCGGCTGGCGGCTGCCCCGCCTGATCCGCGCGGCTGCGGCCGTGCCCGGGCTCGCGCGCCTGCGGCTGTCCTCGATCGAGGTGAACCACGTCGACGACGAGCTCGTCTCGGCCCTCGTGGAGACGCCGCGGGTCGCGCGTCACCTGCATGTGCCGCTCCAGTCGGGCGACGACCGCGTGCTCCGCGATATGGCGCGGCGGTACACGGTCGAGACGTACCTGCGCAAGCTCGCGCCCCTCCGCGACGCCGTCAACCTCACGACCGACGCCATCGTCGGCTTCCCGAGCGAGGACGACGCCGCGTTCGAGCGGACGCTCGCCGCCGTCGACGCCGCCGGGATCACGAAGGTGCACGTGTTCCCGTACTCGCCGCG
>DATHTC010000175.1:0-3969 GCA_035463735.1 Gaiellaceae bacterium
ACGTCGTGCAGGGTGAGCGGCGGGCGGGGCCGGCCGCGCTCGTGGTGCCAGAGCCCGGTGTACGGGTCGAAGCGGTAGAGGGGCAGCAGCTTCCACCCGTCGTTCGCGAGCAGGTGCACCGCCTCGAGCACGTACCCGAACGCGACTTCGCTCATGAAGTAGTTGAAGCCGACGCGGACGAAGGACAGCTTCGCGCCCAGGTGACCGCGCGCGACCTCCTCGTCCATCCGGGCCGACACGTCGTCGTCGATCGGGACCATGCGGTGCATGTACGGGCCGGCGCAGAAGCAGCCGCTGCGCGACTGGATCCCGAACAGGTCGTTGAGGACCGCGGCGACGAAGTTCGAGTGGAGCCGGCCGCGCGGGTGGCGCAGCGCGAGGGAGACGATCGCGAGGCGCTCGAGCTCGGGGTTGCCGAGCAGCTCGATCCGCGGGTTCGCGCCCCAGGATTCGAGTGCCCGCCGGACGAAGTCGTCCTCGCGGCGCCGGATCTCGTCCGTGCCGACGGCGTCCTTGAGCGCAAAGACGAGGCCGGCGCGGATCGACTCGACGATGCCGGGCGTGCCGCCCTCCTCGCGGACCTCCGGGTCGGGGTGGAACGTGTGGCCCAGGGGGGTGACGAACGTGATCGTGCCGCCGCCGGGCACCGCCGGGACGCGGTTGCGGAACAGCGCCCGCTTCGCGACGAGCACGCCCGGCGTGCCGGGGCCGCCGACGAACTTGTGCGGCGAGACGAAGATCGCGTCCTTGTAGGCGAGGTGCCCGTCGGGGACGTCGGGCGACGCGTTCATCTCGATCGGGAGGTACGGCGCCGCGGCCGCGTAGTCCCAGCACGCGAGCGCGCCGTGGCGGTGGAGCAGGATCGAGACGGCGTCGACGTCGGTGACGATCCCGGTCACGTTCGACGCGGCCGAGAAGCTGCCGAGCCTGAGCGGGCGGTCGGCGTGGCGCAGCAGCTCCTCTTCGAGGTGGGCAAGGTCGACGCGCCCGTCCGCGTCCTCGCGGATCGTGACCACGTCGGCGATCGACTCGCGCCAGGGGAGCTCGTTCGAGTGGTGCTCGTACGGGCCGACGAGCACGACCGGCCGCTCCGCGGGCGGGATCGCGTCCGAGAGGCGATACCGGTCCTCGAGCTCCGACGGCAGGCGGAGCCCGAGCACGGCCACGAGCTTGTCGATCGCGCCGGTCGCGCCCGTGCCGCAGAAGAGGACGACGTCGTCGTCGGAGCCGCCGACCGAGCGGTGGATCAGCCGGCGCGCGTCCTCGCGCAGCCGCGTGGTCTGGAGACCCGTGGCCGAGGCCTCCGTGTGCGTGTTGCCGTACAGCGGCAGCACCTCCTCGCGGATGAACCGCTCGACGAACTCGAGCGCGCGCCCCGAGGCGGTGTAGTCCGCGTACACGATCCGCCGCCCCCCGAAGGGGCCATCGAGCACGACGTCGTCCCCGATCACCGACTGGCGGACGGCGTCGACCAGCCGCTCGCGATTCGGGTCCGGGAAGCCGTCCGACGGGACCGGCCAGCGGCGGGCGTCCCCGGCGCGGACGGCCGCGAGCAGCGCGCGGTTGACCGCCTGGAGGAATGCGAGCCCGGCCGCGGAGCGCTGCCCGAGCAGCTGCTCGAAGACCTCGTGGTCGAGCTCGAGCACGAGCGCCGGCTCCGCCGCGGCCGCCGTCGCCGTCCGCGCCCGGCCGTCGACGAGCGACAGCTCGCCGAGGAGCCGCCCCGGCCCGACGGTCGCGAGCCGGAGCCTCCGCTCGCCGCGGACCCGCGCGACGTCGAGCGCCCCGCGCACGACGACGAACGCCGACCGCGCGGACTCGCCCTCGCGGAAGAGCGCCGCGCCCCGTTCGAGCCGCCACAGCCGGAGGCCGCGCGCGAGCACCGCCACGTCCTGGTCGTCGAGCTCCGCGAAGTACGGCAGCGTGCGCAGGAACGGGAGCTCGTCCAGGACGGGCTGGCCTGGGGTCGCCTCCTTCGTCGCCGGCGCGGTCTCTCGGGCGGGCGCGTCCTCGTCGCGGGCGCGCACCCGCTCGGCGAGCAGGAGCGCCAGCCGCCGCAGCACCGCGAACGCGGCGGGGTCGCGGGACGCCCGCAGCCCGTCGAAGTCCGCGGCCTCGAGCACGAAGGCGCGCACCGGCTCCAGGGCGCGCGCGGTCGCGCTGTGGATCGTCGAGCCGTTGAGCGCGGGCTCCCCCAGGACGTCTCCGGCCCCGGCGGTCGCCCCGACGGGCCTCCCGACGTCGACGAGCCCCGAGCGCAGGAGCAGGATCCGCTCGACCGGCGCGCCCTCGCGGAACAGGGTCTCGCCCGCGCCGCACGAGAGCGGGTGCAGCAGCGCCGCGACCGCCTCGGCCTGCGTCGGCGCGAGGTCGGCGAAGACGGCGGCGGCACGGATCGCCTCGAGCCTCTCGGCGTCGGCGCGCATCGCCCGATCGTAGGCCGGTTTCCCCCGCACGCCAACTGCCGCCGCCCCGCGGCGGGGCCTACGACCAACGTCCGATTGCAGCCCGGACCGGACCGCTGCGAGCGTACGGCCATCGGCAGGCGACGGAAGGAGCAGGGTGATGGGCACTGGGAAGCGCATCGGAGCAGGAGCGGCGCTCGTGGCCGCGCTGGCGCTCGCGGCGGTCGCGCCCGCGGCGGCCGCGCCCGCGAAGGACGGCGACGTCCGCGTCGCCGGCAGGTGCACCGGCGCGACGACGTCGAAGCTGAAGCTGTCCCGCGAAGACGGCATGCTGGAGGTCGAGTTCGAGGTCGACCAGAACCGCGTCGGGGTGCGCTGGGCGGTCGTGCTGCGGCAGAACGGCGCCGTCGTGCGGCGCACGACGGGCGTCACCCGCGGGCGCAGCGGCTCGTTCGAGGTGCGCCGGCTCGTGGCCGACCGGCCGGGGACCGACACGATCACCGCCGTCGCCACCCGCCGCGGCGAGCGGTGCACGGCGCGCGCGTCGATCTGACGATCGGCGAGCGCGAAGGCGGCGCCCCGCGACCGGCGGGGCGCCGGCGCCGTGATCTACTTCCCGGCGTGGCGCGTACCGCTCCTCGAACGTGCCCTCCGTGACCGCGAGCGCCGAGCGCATGCGGCCCGCCGCGATCCGGCGCCGGCGTGGCGCCTCCGAGCGGCGACCGCCGTCCATCGCCCGCGAGGTGGCGAAGTCGCTCGCGGCGTCGCTCGCGGCCGTGCTGGTGTTCGTGCTCGCGAGCGTGCCGCTGCTCCGCCACCTCGGCCGGAGCGAGGCGATCCGCGAGGCGCGCGCGGTCGCCGCGCTCGCGGCGGAGGGCGTCGTCGAGCCGAACCTCGAGGACGCGCTGCTCGAGGGCGACCCGGCCGCCGTCGCGCGGCTCGACCGCGTCGTCCAGGAGCGGGTTCTCAGCGACTCGATCGTGCGCGTGAAGATCTGGACGCGCGACGGCCGCATCGTCTACTCGGACGAGCCGCGCCTGATCGGGAGCCGCTACCGGCTCGCGGAGGACGACCGCGAGGCCTTCGAGACCGGCGCGGTCAACGCGGAGCTGAGCGACCTCTCGGGGCCGGAGAACCGGTTCGAGCGTCCCGAGGGCGAGCTGCTCGAGGTCTACCAGCGGATCCGCACGCCCAGCGGGACGCCGGTGCTGTTCGAGCTCTACGAGCGGTTCGACTCGGTCGTCGCGAGCGGGCGGCGGATCTGGACGTCGTTCCTGCCGGCGCTCCTCGGCGCGCTGCTCCTGCTCTGGCTCGTCCAGGTCCCGCTCGCGTACCGGCTTGCGCGGCGCGTGCAGGAGGGACACGCGGAGCGGGAGCTCCTGCTCCGCCGCGCCCTCGACGCCTCGAACGACGAGCGGCGGCGGATCGCCGCCGACCTCCACGACGGCGTCGTCCAGGACCTCGCCGGGATCTCGTACTCGCTCGCGGCCGCCGCCGAGGGGACGCCGGCGGCCGCGGACGCCCGGCTGGCGGAGACGCTCCGCGCGGGGGCCGAAGGGACGCG
>DATHTC010000176.1:0-12991 GCA_035463735.1 Gaiellaceae bacterium
CACTCGACGTGGCCGCCGTCGTCGAGGCCGTCGACGATCCGGTCGCGCCACTCGAAGATCCGCGCCACCTCGAGCGGCCCGTTCCCGGTGCCGGGTGCGCGCTCCGCCTCCGCACCGATCTCCGGCGGGCGCAGCAGCGTCTTCGTCGGCATGCACGCCCAGTACGTGCACTCGCCGCCGACGAGCCGCCGCTCGACGAGCGTGATCGCGGCGGCGGCGTCGAGCCGCCGGAGCGCGGCGACGAACGCCTCCGCAGCGGCGCCCCCGCCGAGAACGACGACCCGGTCGGCCACGGCGGGATCTTCGCACGCGGCGACGTCCCGCCCGCGGCGGCGTCGACGCCTTCGGCGGCGCGGAGTAGCATCCACGCCCGGCCCGCGGCGGCCCCGGACCATGCGCGACGTCATCCTCCTCTGCCCGCAGTCGCGCGACCTGGCCGCGGTGGAGGCGGCGGAGCTGCGCGCGCGCTACCGCGTACACGTCGTCGGGCCCGACCTCGACGCCGTCCCGCAGGTCGACCCCGAGGCGATCCTCTCCGAGGCCGCGGCGGTCCCGGCCGACGGCGTGGTAGCGACCAAGGACCGGTCGGCCCTGCTCGCAGCGCTTCTCGCGGAACGCCGCGGGCTCCCCGGCCCGTCGCCGCAGGCCGTGCTCGCGTGCCAGCACAAGCCGACCTCGCGGCGGATCCAGCAGGAGGCTGTCCCGCAGGCGACGCCGCGGTGGGCGGTGCTCGCCGGCGACCCTCCGCCCTTCGGGCCCCCCTGGTTCGTGAAGCCGGTCGTGGGCCGGCTCTCGCAGGACGCCCGCCGCGTCGACGATCCTGCGTCCCTCGCAGCGCTGTCCGGCTGGGACGCGTACCGCGAGGGGTACGCGTCGATCGCGGCGCTGGCCGGCCTCGACCGCGAGGCCGTGCGCGGCTACCTCGTCGAGGAGCTGCGCGGCGGGCTCGAGGTGACGCTCGAGGGCTTCGCAGCGCGCGGACGCGTGACGACGGTCGGCGTCACCGACTCGGTCAAGTACCCGGGCACGAACAGCTTCGAGCGGTTCGAGTACCCGTCGTCCCTGGACGCGGCGCGGCAGCAGGAGCTCGCGGGACTCGCGGCCCGCGTCGTGCCGGCGCTCGGCTTCGACGGCGGCTTCTTCAACGCCGAGTTCTTCGTCCCGCCGGCCGGGCCGCCGACGCTGATCGAGGTCAACGGCCGCATCGCCTCGCAGTTCGCCCCGCTCGTCCAGGCCGCCCACGGCCGCTCGACGTATGCCGCGCTCTTCGCGCTGGCGTGCGGCGACGACCCGTCCTGGTCGGCGGAGCCGCCGTCGTGCTTCGCGGTCAGCTACGTGCTCCGACGCTTCGAGGACGCGTTCGTCGCCGCCGTGCCGCCACCGGCGGCGGGGGTCGAGGTGCTCGTGGAGCCGGGGCTGCGGCTGTCCGAGCAGGGGACGAACGACGCGCACAGCTACCGGCTCGCGATCGTCTACGAGCGCGGCGCGACCCGGGACGAGGCGCTCGCGCGGGCCCGCGGGCGCGCGGAGGCGCTCAGCTTCCGGCTGCGGGCGCAGGCTCCGGCTCGCTGACCGGCTCCGCGTCCGCACGCGCCTCGCGGTTGGAGATCCACACGGCCCCGACCGCCGCGCCGGCGAAGGCGAGGGCGGCGGCGACCACCATCCCGGCCCGGAACGCGTCCACGCCCGCGTCGGCCCCCGCGGTCGCGGCGCCCGCCTCGAGCGGCGTCCCGGTGCCGCCCTGCGACTCGTAGACGCGCTGGATGACGAGCCCGATCACCGCCACCGAGACGAGGCTGCCGATGCGGGAGACGGAGTTGTTGACGGCCGACGCCATCCCCGCGAACTCGGACGGCGCCGACTTCAGCGCCGTCGACGTGATCGGCGCGACCATCATCGCGAGCCCGAGCGAGAACGCGCCCAGCCCCGCGAGCCCGAGCGTCCAGAACTCGTCCTGCTCGCCCACGAGCAGGAACAGCACCGCGCCGACGCCGATCAGCGCGGGGCCGAGCGTGAGCAGCAGCCGCGGCCCGTTCCGGTCGGCGCTCGCCCCGAAGCGCGCGGCGAGCAGGATCATCGTCGCGCTCGTCGGGATCTGGATCAGCCCCGCCTCGAACGGCGTGAACCCGAGGTACTGGACGTACAGGGTCAGGTAGACGAACACGCCGTAGAGGGCGGCGTAGACCAGGAACGTCTCGAGGTTCGCGGCCGCGAAGTTGCGGCGGCGGAACAGCTCGAACGGGAGCATCGGCTCCGCCGTCCGCCGCTCGTGCACGACGAAGGCGGCGAGCGCCGCGGCGCCGACGGCGAACGCCCACCAGACGCGGCCGAAGCTCGTATCCGCCCCCTCGACGAGCCCGTACGTGAGCGTCCCGAAGGCGAGCGCCGTGAGGGCCGCTCCGCCGACGTCCAGCCGTCCCGTCCGGAGCTGCCTCGTCTCGTCGCAGCGGCCGAGCTGCGCGAACGCGACCGCCAGCACGGCGAGCGGGAGGTTCAGGAGGAAGATCCACCGCCACGACACCCACTCGACCAGTGCGCCGCCGAGCGGCGGCCCGGCGATCGTGGCGACGCTCGTCCACGCCGTCCACAGCCCGACCGCGCGCCCCGCCTCGTCGCCGTAGGTCGCGCGGAGGAGCGCGAGCGAGTTGGTGGTGACGAAGGCGCCCGCCACGCCCTGGAGCGTCCGCGCGAGCAGGAGCACCTCCTCGTTCGGCGCCGCCCCGGCGAGGAGGGACGAGAGCGCGAACGCCGCCGCGCCACCGAGGAACGTCCGCCGGCGCCCGTACCGGTCGCCGACCGCGCCTCCCGTCAGGTACAGGGCGGCGAGCGCGAGCGAGTAGGACAGGAACACCCACTGCTGGCCCGAGAGGCCCAGGTCGAGGTCACGTTCGATGGTCGGCAGCGCGACGATCACCACCGTCGCGTCGATGAACGCGAGCGACGAGCCGATGATCGTCGCCGCGAGCGTCAGCCGGCGGCGCTGCTCCAGCGAACGCGCCACGCGCAGAGGGTACGCCCGCGCCGGCGCGCGGCCAAGCGTCAGCCGCGGAGCGTGACGAAGTGCACGTCGTCGAACCCCTCGCCGCGGAAGCGCTCCTGCAGCTCCGGCGGTGCGGCCGAGTCGATCGACAACGCCATCAGCGCCTTCCCGCCCTGGCGCGTGCGCGAGACTGCCATGTTGGCGATGTTCACCCCGGCGGCGCCGAAGAGCGTGCCGACGCGCCCGATCACGCCGGGCACGTCGTCGTAGCGGAAGAACACCATCCGCGGGGCGAGCTCGATCTCGATGTGGAAGCCGAGCGCCGCCGCCAGCCACTGGCGGTGCTCGCCGCCGATCAGCGTCCCCTCCACGTCGACGCCGTCCACGGCGACGCGCACGAGGTTGGTGAAGTCCCGCGCGGCCGCGCTCCGCTCCTCCGTCACCTCGATGCCGCGCTCGGCGGCGATGAGGGGCGCGTTGACGTAGTTCACGGGCCGGTCGACCCGGCCCTGGAAGGCGCCGTTCAGCGCCGCGACCGTGAGCAGCCGCGTGTCGTGCTCGGCGAGCCCGCCGAGGTAGCCGAGGTGGATCCGCTCCGCCCTGCCCCCGGTCAGCTCCGTCGCCAGGCGGCCGAGCGTCGCCGCCAGCGGGACGTACGGGCCCAGCACCTCGAGGTCCTCCTGCCCGACGGTGGGGATGTTCACCGCGTTCGTGACCAGCCCGCCTTCGAGCGCGGCCGCCACCTGCTCCGCGACGATCACGCCGGCGCGGTCCTGGGCCTCCTCGGTCGAGGCGGCGAGGTGGGGCGTGACGACGACGGCGTCGTGCCGGAGCAGCGGCCCGTCGTACGGCTCCTGCGGGAAGACGTCGATCGCCGCGCCCGCGACCTTGCCCGACTCGAGCGCGTCGAGCAGCGCCGCCTCGTCGACGAGCTCCCCGCGCGCCGCGTTGACGACGCGCACGCCGTCTCGCATGCCGGCGAACGCGGCCGCGTCGAGGAAGCCGCGCGTCTCGTCGGTGAGCGGCAGGTGGACGGTGACGAAGTCGGCGGCGGCGTAGAGCTCCCCGGGTGACGCCGCGGCGTCGATGCCGAGCTCGCGGAAGCGCTCGGCGGAGACGAACGGGTCGTACGCCACGACGCGCATCCCGAGCCCGAGCGCACGGCGGGCCACGAGCTGCCCGATCCGGCCGAGGCCGAGGACGCCGAGGGTCTTGTCCGCGAGCTCGACGCCACCCCAGCGCGACCGCTCCCACCGGCCCTGCTTCAGCGCCGCGTGCGCCTGCGGGATGTTGCGGGCGAGCGCGACGAGCAGGCCGATCGTGTGCTCCGCGGCGGAGACGACGTTCGACTCCGGCGCGTTCGCGACCTCGATCCCGCGGCGCGTTGCCGCCTCGACGTCGACGTTGTCGACGCCGACGCCCGCGCGGCCGATCACGCGCAGGCGCTCGGCGCGCTCGATCAGGTCGGCGGTGAGCTGCGTCGCGGAGCGGATCACGATCCCGTCGTAGCGGTCGATGACCGCGGCGAGGTCGGAGTCGCCGTCGACGTCGACGTCGAAGCGCGCGCGCAGGAGGTCGACGCCCGCGGGTGCGATCGGCTCCCGGACGAGGACCCGCACGCCGGCGTCGGGGGTCAAGCGGGGGTGCGCTCGAAGGCGTTGAGCGCGGCACTGACGGCGACGCCGCGGTCGACGTCGATCCCCGCCGCGACGAGCCCGTCCTCGACCGCCGCGAGCGCCGTCGTGATGTCGAAGAGGTCGAACCAGCCGATGTGGCCGATGCGGAACACCTTCCCCGCCCACTCGCCCTGGCCGCCGATCAGCTGCACGCCGAGCCGGTCGCGCAGGTCGAGCAGGAACGCCTTCACGTCGAGCTCCTCCGGCGCGCGCACGGTGGTGACGACGGCCGAGCGGTCGTCGTCGGGCGACGCGAGCTCGAGCCCCATTGCCTTGATCCCCTCGCGGCAGGCGCGGCCGAGGCGCACGTGCCGCTCGAACGCAGCCTCGAGGCCCTCCTCGAGGAGCAGCCCGAGCGCGACGTCGAGGGCGCGGACGAGGGAGATCGCAGGGGTGAACGGCGCATCGAGCTTCCGCTGCGCCTCGAGCGTCCGCCGCCAGTCGAAGTAGAAGCGCGGCGCCGACCCCGAGGCCGCGAGCGCGGCCGGCGACACGGACGCCATCCCGAGCCCGGGCGGCGCCATCAGCGCCTTCTGCGACCCCGAGACGACGACGTCGAGCCCCCACGCGTCCGTCTCGAGGGGGACGGCGCCGAGGCTCGAGACCGCGTCAACGACGACGAGCGCGCCCGACTCCTTCACCGTGCGGGCGAGCATCTCGACGTCTGCGACGACCCCGGTGGAGGTCTCGGAGTGGACGAGGTAGACCGCCTTCACGGGGCCGCACCGCTCCAGCTCCGCCGCCAGCGCCTCGGGCGACGGCGCGTCGCCCCACGGCAGCCGGAGGTGGACGAGGTCGGCGCCGTATGCCCCCACCATCGCGGCCCAGCGCTCGCCGAAGTTCCCCGCGGAGACGACGAGGTGGCGCTCTCCCGGGGAGACGAGGTTGGCGACGGCCGACTCGAACGCACCGGTGCCGGAAGCGGTGTAGAGCAGCACGTCGTGCTCGGTCCGGAACGCCTCGCGGAGGCGCCGGAGGCAGCGGTCGTAGACGTGACGGAAGTCGGGCCCGCGGTGGTGGACGACGGGCTCGGCGAGCGCCGCCAGCACCTCGGGCGGCACCGGCGTGGGCCCGGGCGTGAACAGGTGGCGCTTCTCCGGCATCCCGCGCGGAGGGTAGCGGGAGCTACGGCCGCGGCCGGTGCCCCGCGAACGACATCACCTGCTGGAAGGTGGGCCGATTCGCGAAGCGCATGCTGCGTGGGAGGAAGCCGTAGTCGATCCGCTCGCGGGTCGCGTCGGCGCGCCACGCGTCCGGGCTCGAGCCCTGCGCCGCCTCCAGCTCGGCCGCGGCCGCGTCGAGCGCGGCCCACAGCGAGGCGCGGCACGCGGCGAGCTCACCGGCGCCGCAGTAGCGCGTCGCGTAGGGACCGCGGACCGGCCTGCCGAGCAGCGTGCGCAGGTCCTTGTCGACGTAGCCGTACCAGCCGCCGCCGTAGGCGTTCCCGTCCGGCCCCGGTCGGTCGTCGCGCGGCTCGAGCGCGGCCAGCCGGTCGACGAGCGGGCCGAGCACCGGTGCGAGAACCGCGTCGGCAAGGCGCGACCACGCGGCGTCCATGACCGCTGCGCCGGGGCTGTCGATGCGGCCGTCGAGATCGCCGTCGAGCCGGGAGGCACCGGCCTCGCGCCACGCGTCCACGCGTGCCGCCGCCTGCCGCGCGCGCTCGCTCGGAGCGGGCCCGGTCGCCAGCACGTCGCGGATCAGGGGCCACACCTCGACCACGCGCAGGTCCTGGGTGGCGGCGCGGTTCATCGCGGCGACGACCGACGCGAGCGTGTGCCGGCGTCGCGACGCGATCCCGCGCTGCAGCAGCTCGACCCGCTGCACGGAGCCCCACGACCAGCCGTCGTCGCCGGCCGCGAAGCCGGGCGCGGGCCGGTTGTTCCAGTTCAGCAGCGCGCCGCCCCCAGGATTCACGACCTGCGCGTGCCGGGCCGCCGGCAGCCAGCCGCGCCACTCGCGCGAGCCGTCCCCGACCGTGGGCAGCCCGCCGTCCACGCCCGGCGCGCGGAGCGGCAGCCGGCCGGTGCTGAGCTGCGCGACGTCACGGTCGTCGGCGTAGACGAGGTTGAACGTCAGCTCCAGGCCCGAGGCGACCCGGAGGAAGCCGCGGGCGCTGCGGGGCACGTTCGCGTTCAGGTCGGCGAACACCAACGCCGCCAGCACCTCCCTGCCGCGGGTCGAGCGCCGCCTCGTGATTGCGACGCGGCGGCCGCCGACGGTCGCGTAGCCGGCCACCGGCCCGTGCACGGTCTCGCGCAGCACGACGCGGCGGTCCGGCTGGCCGTCCCGCCCCTGCACCGTCCCCGCCTCGAACGTCGTCATCGCGCGACACTCGCCGCGCCACAGGTAGTGGAGGTCGTCGCCGCCGCACAGCGTCTCCGCGTAGGTGTCGACGAGGTCGAGGTTCGCGGACGTCGCGCTCCAGGCGAAGTCACGGCCGCGGCCGATGAGCGCGTACATCGACACGCCGGGGAAGGCGGCGCCGCGGGCGTCGATGCCGCCGCCGTGGAGGTCGAGCTCGAGCATGATCTGCGGGAAGCTGTGGCCCACCTGCGGCCCCGCGACGAACAGCGGCCTGCCCGTCGCCGAGCGAGAGCGCGCGAGCAGGAGCGCGTTCGACATCGAGCGCCGCGGTGCCGGCACGGCCGCGCCGGGCAGGAGCGGCTCGAAGCTCCCGTCGTCGACGACGACGTTCCCCGACCGGTCGGAGCCCGTCCCGTACGGCGTCCGGCGGGGGACGGAGACCGGCGACTCCGGGTCGTCGAGCGCGCGCAGGTCGTTCCAGACGGCGACGCCCCGGTCCGCCCCGAGCCGGCCCTGCAGCGCCGAGAGGAGCTGCGCGCTGCGCGTCTCGTCACCGCCGCCGACGCCGAAGACGGCGCCGATGATCGCGGCCACCGCGGCGACGTCGTTCCGCGTCCAGGGCGTGATCGAGTAGCCGGCGGCGCGGTTGTAGGCGTTGATGCCGGCCACGTAGCGATCGATGTCGCGGAGGACGCGGAGCCCGCGCGGCCCCACGCGCTCGAGCAGCTGCGCCTGCGCGGCGAGCCGTGCCTCGGTCGCCGCCGTCGGCGTGAAGGCCGTCGCAGTCGTCGCGAGCCGGAACGCGTCGAGGCCCGGGACGTCGAGCGCCGCGACCCGTCCGGGCCCGCGGAGCAGGTTCATCAGCAGCCCCCGGTCCTCCGCCGTCACCCACCCGGCGCCGAACATCACGTCGTCGCGGGTCGCGCCGTAGACGTGCGGGACGTCCCAGCGGTCGCGGACGATGCGGAGGCCGCGCTTCGGGCGCACCGTCCGCACCGCGCGGCCGTCGGGGCCGAAGCGCGCCGACTTGAAGAAGCGGACGAGATCCGCGGCGCTCACGTCTCCGCCCTTCGGCGTGAGGCCGTCGTACAGCGCGAGCTGGTCGGTGGCCGTGCGCGGGAACCCGAGGCTCCCCGACTGGCCGGGCGGGAGCACGTTCCGCGCGAAGCCCGCGTAGTCGAGGCGCTCGGCGGCGTCGGCCGGCACGAGGGCGACGAGGACAGCCGCGGCGGCGGCCGCGGCGACGAGGACTCGCTTCACGGGCGCGACCCTACCTGGCCGCCCTGGCGCCGCGGCGGGGCCGTAGGCTGGGCCGCCGTGGACTCGCTGCTGGCATTCGCCGCTGCGCTCGTCGCGCTCCGACTCACCGGGCTCCTGCTCGGCCGCTGGCGGGAGACGCGTCGCCCGGAGCTGCTGGCGTGGGGCGCGTCGCTCGCGGCGTTCGCGGTCGCCTCGGCCGCGCTCGCGTGGGGTGCCGCGGCCGGGTGGAGCGGCCCGGCGTTCCGCGTGTACTACCTGGGCGGCGGGCTGCTGACGGCGCCGCTCCTCGGCGTCGGCTCCCTGCTCCGCGCCGGGAAGAGGAGGGCCGCACCGGTCGGGGTCGCCTACACCGGGCTCGCGGTCGGCCTCGCGCTCGCCGCGCCGCTCCACGGATCCTTCGGCAGCGAGACGATCCCGGAGGCACAGGCGCACCTCGACTTCCTCCCCGTCCGCCTGGTCGCCGTCGTCGGCAACGTGCTCGGGACGATCGCCGTCGTCGCCGTCGCGGCGCTGACGTTCCAGCGGCGCCCGCTCGGCAACGGGCTGATCGTGGCGGGTGTCGCGGTGGCGGCGCTCGGCAGCACGCTCTTCGGGCTCGGGATCGCCGGCACGGCCGCGTCGCTCGCGCTAGCGGCGGGACTCCTCTACGCCGGCTTCGTCGCCCGCCGCTGACTCCTCCTCGCCGGCGTTTCGGGAACGCCACCAGACCCATCCCCAGAGGCCCAGGATCGCGACGACGCCGCCCAGCTCGGCGGCCGCGCCGACCGTCCCTCCGTGGGCGAGGACGGACACCACGAGGGCCAGCGTAGCCGCGTCCGGGTTTTGAGGAACGTGTAAGGAACCGCACGAAGGGGCTGTTTCACCGGCTACCGTCCCGCGCATCACGTAGCCAGGCGCCGGCCTAGGGCTCTGCGGCCCTCCGCCCCCGGCGCCGCCCGTGTCAGCGACAGGGAGGATGTTCTTGCGGAAGACCGTCTACGTGGTCGTGGCCTCAGGCGCGTTCGCGCTCGGGACCGCGGCCCTCGTCAGTCCGGCCGACGCCCCGGCCGAGGAAGGCGCCGCCGCGGCCCCGGCTACGGCCGAGGAGCAGGCAGCCGAGGCGTCGGCGGAGCGCGCGCTCGCCGCTCGCCGCCTGGCGGCGCGGCAGATCAAGCTGATCGACCGCTACCGGCTCGAGACGTGGCGGTGGCAGCGGCTGATGGGGAAGCCGCGCTCGCCGACGAGCTACAGCGCCCGGCGGTCCCCGAACCCCGACTACCGCCGGTGGGTCGTCAACCTCTGGCGCAAGCGCGCGGTTTCGGCGCGCAGGCAGGCGCAACGCCCGCCGCGCTTCGGCGCGTGGCGCTGTATCCAGCGGCACGAGGGCGCGTGGAACGACCCGAACCCGCCGTACTACGGCGGGCTCCAGATGGACATCCACTTCCAGCGGCTGTACGGGAGCGAGCTGCTGCGCCGGAAAGGGACGGCGGACCGGTGGACGCCCCTCGAGCAGATGTGGGTCGCCGAGCGCGCCTACCGCTCAGGCCGGGGCTTCTACCCGTGGCCGAACACCGCCCGCTTCTGCGGGCTGATCTAGCCGCCGGCCGGAGGCCGCGGGAGCTCGGCGGCGAGCGTTAGCCTCACCGCTCCGTGCTCCGCGTGGTCTCCGGCCTCTTCTTCTTCCCCCGCGGCGGCTCCTCGCACCTCGCCCGCTCGCTCTGCCGCTCGCTCGTCGCCCTCGGCGACCGGGTGACGCTCGCCGTGGGATCGCTCGGCGAGCCCGGCGGCCGCAGCCACGCGGAGACGTTCTTCACGGGCATCGACGTCGTCGCGGTCGACTACACGCCTGGCGGCGACGTTCCGTTCCAGCCCTCGTACGAGGAGCGGCCGGGTGCCCCCGACCCGGTGTTCGCGTCGGTACCGGAGGCGACCTTCGAGCACCTCGTCGCGGTGTGGGCGGGCGCGCTCGCGCAGGCCGGCGCGGCCGAGGCGGACGTCCTCCACCTGCACCACCTGACGCCGGTGCACGAGGCTGCGCGGCGGCACTTCGGCGGCGTTCCCGTCGTGACCGAGCTCCACGGCACCGAGCTGGGGATGCTCCGCGAGATCGACGCGGGGGCGCCGTGGCCGCACGGAGCGGCGTGGGCCGAGCGGATGCGCCGGTGGGCGGCGGCGTCGCCCACGCTCCTCGTGGCGCCGGGAATCGCCGACGACGCCGCGGCGCGGTTGGGCGTCCCGCGGGAGCGCTTCGTCGAGCTTCCCGGCGGCGTCGACCTCGACCTGTTCGACCGGCGGCCGACGGACCGGCTCGCGTTCTGGCGGCGCTGGCTGGTGGAGGAGCCGCAGGGCTGGGACGAGAGCGGCGTCCCCGGGTCGATCCGCTACGGCGGCGCCGACCTCGTCGCGATCGCGGCCGGGCGCCCGGTCGTCCTCTTCGTCGGCCGCTACACGGAGGTGAAGCGGATCCCGCTCCTCCTCCGTGCCCACGTACGCGCGCAGGAGGCAGCCGGCGCGGCGGTGCCGCTCGTGCTCGTCGGCGGGCATCCGGGCGAGTGGGAGGGCGAGCACCCGGCGCGGCTGGCGGGGCCGAACGTGCTGTTGGCCGGCTGGCACGCCCACGACGAGCTGGCGGCGGCGATCAACGCGGCCGACCTCGTCGTCCTCGCGTCGCGCAGCGAGGCGTTCGGGCTCGTGCTCGCGGAGGCGATGGCGTGCGGCGTGCCCGTCGTCGCGACGGCGGCCCAGGGGCCGTCGCGGATCGTGGACGACGGCGAGACCGGCTGGCTCGTGCCCGTCGACGACGAGGACGCGCTCGCGGCGGCGCTCCTCGAGGCGGTCAGCGACGAGGACGAGCGGCTGCGTCGCGGCCGCCTCGCCTACGCGAGGGCGCGGGCGCGGTACGGGGAGCAGGCCGTGGCCCGGCTCGTCCACGAGACCCTCTCGAAAGCGAGAAAGTAACAGACTGTCACTTTGTCCCTTTCGGGGCGTATTCGAGACGGAGCCGCGCGCCTTCGTCCGGCATCGTCCCCGGCATGCCCTCCGCCGCCCCGACGGTGTCTCGCCGCCTCGCCACTGTGGTCGCGCGGCAGGCGCGGCCGGGCGTCGTCTTCGCCGACGTCTGGCGGGACGTCGGCGCAGAGGCCGACCGTCTGGGCCTCTCGCGGCCGAGCTACGAGCAGGTTCGCGTGCTCGCGCACGACGCGATCGCGCGCCGGCTGCGGCGGACGCCCGTCACCGAGGCCCTGGCGCTGGCGGCGTTCGACCCGCTCGTGAAGCGCGGCCTCTCGACGCTCGCCGCGGCCGTCGTCGCCGCTGCCGAGGAGCACGAATACCGTTCGAGACGTCCCAAGTAACAGACTGTTACTTGTCCGCTTTCGGGTCGTACTAGAGTGCCGCGGGTGCGGGCGCGCGCGCTCCTCGTCCTCGTGACCGCGTCGGCGCTCGCGGTGCCCGTGCTCGCGGCGGCTCGGGGCGGCGCGGAGGCACCGACCTGGACGCGCGACGTCGGGCCGATCCTGCTCGCGAAGTGCGCCGGCTGCCACGTGCAGGGCGGGATCGCGCCGTTCCCGCTGACGACCGCGCGGGACGCCCGCCGCCACGCCGCGCGGATCGCCGAGGTCGTGGCGAGCGGGCGCATGCCGCCGTGGCTGCCCGGGCCCGACTCGCCCGCCTACGTGGGGCAGGAGCGGCGGCGGCTGACGGCGGCGGAGCGGCGGACGATCCGTGGCTGGGTCGACGGCGGCGCGCGCGTCGGCACCGGCAAGGCGCCGCGCAGACCCCCGGCACCGGCCCCGCCCGCCGGCTCCCGCACGTTGACGCTCGCCCCGGCCCGGCCCTACACGCCGAACGCGGCGGCGAGCGACGACTACCGCTGCTTCCTGCTCGACCCGAAGCTCAGGCGCGACGCGTGGATCACGGCCGCGACCATCCGACCCGGACGGCCCTCGCAGGTGCACCACGTGATCCTCTTCGAGGCCGCCGGCGCGCAGGCGGCCGCGGCCGCACGCCTGGACAGAGCCTCCGGCAGCCGCGGCTGGACGTGCTACGGCGGCCCCGGGCTTCCGCCCGATCTCGGCTCGGGCGGCGCGCGGCTCCGCTTCGGCTCGCCGCAGTGGCTCGCCGCCTGGGCTCCCGGCCACGCGAACGACGCGCTCCCCGCGGGCCGGGGGATCCGGCTCCGCGCGGGCGCGAAGGTCGTGATGCAGGTGCACTACAACCTGCTGCACGGCGCCAAGCAGGATCGCTCGCGCGCCGTCCTCCGCCTCGCCTCACGCGCCAAGCCGCTGGAGACGATGCTCCTCGCGGCGCCCGTCGAGCTGCCGTGCCCCAGGGGCGCCCAGGGCGCGCAATGCTCGCGGGAGGCGGCGCTCGAGCGCCTGCGGCGCGCCTACGGGACCGCGTTCATGCCCGACGCGCTGCTCTCGCTCTGCGGCCGCGCCGGTGTGACCGCGACGACGACCTCCTGCGCCCGGCCGGCGCCCGCGCCGATGACGATCCACGGCGTCGCCGGGCACATGCACGTCCGCGGGCGCGAGCTCCGGCTCGTCGTCGCGCCGGGCACGGCCGCCGAGCGGACGCTGCTCCACATCCCCGCCTGGGACTTCCACTGGCAGGACGCCTACACCCTGCGCCGCCCCGTCCGGGTCGCCGCCGGCACGTCGCTCGGCCTCCGCTGCCGCTTCGAGAACACGGGCGAACCGCCGCGCTACGTCCTGTGGGGCGAGGGGACGGACGACGAGATGTGCCTCGGCGTCCTCCAGGTCGCGGTCGGGGACGGGTGACCCCGCGG
>DATHTC010000177.1:0-3562 GCA_035463735.1 Gaiellaceae bacterium
CTCGACGGCGCGGTCGCCGCCGTCGAGGGCCACGGCTTCGCCGCGACGCCGTTCGCCCGCAGCGACGACCTGAGCGACCGGCTCGGCTTCTCGCTCGCCGGCGGCGTCTGGGTCAAGGACGAGACGGGGAACGTCTCGGGCTCGCACAAGGCCCGCCACCTGTTCGGCGTGTTGCTCTGGCTCGAGGTCGTGGAGAGCATCGGCCTCGCCGACGCGGCGCGGCGGCCAGAGCTCGCGGTCGCGAGTTGCGGGAACGCGGCGCTCGCGGCAGCGGTCGTCGCGGCGGCCGGCGGGCGCGCGCTGCGGGTCTTCGTCCCGGAGGACGCCGACCCCCTCGTGCTGGCGCGCCTCGACGAGCTGGGTGCCAACGTGCAGGTGTGCGAGCGCACCGGAGCGGCCGGCGACCCGACATATGCGGCGCTGCTCCGCTCCCTCGACGAGGGGTCGCTCCCGTTCACGTGCCAGGGGAACCTCAACGGGCTCGCCGTCGAGGGCGGCCACACGCTCGGCTGGGAGCTCGCAGCGTCCGGCGTCCGGCTCGACCGGCTCGTCGTCCAGGTCGGGGGCGGCGCGCTCGCGAGCGCCGTGTCGCACGGGCTCGACGAGGCGGCCGCGCTCGGCGCACTCCCCGCCGTGCCGCGCCTCGACACGGTGCAGACGGGCGGCGCCTGGCCGCTCAAGCGCGCGTTCGACGCCGTCGCCGCCCGCGGCCCGGAGGGGCTCGCCTACGCCGTCCGTCACCGCTCGGAGTTCATGTGGCCCTGGGAGCACGAGCCGCGGAGCGTCGCGCACGGGATCCTCGACGACGAGACCTACGACTGGGCGGCCGTGGTCGAGGGGATGCTCGCCACGGGCGGGCGGCCGCTGGTGGTCGACGAGGACACGCTCGTCCGCGCGAACGACCTCGCGCGCGACGCGAGCCGCATCGACGTCGACCCGACGGGGTCGGCGGGCCTCGCCGGGCTGTTCGCGCTCCGGGACGCCGGCGAGGTCGGAGAGGACGAGCGCGTGGCGGTGCTGTTCACCGGGGTCGTCCGCACCCACGAACCCACACGGAGGAATCGAGATGAGGAGCTTTCTCGGCCGGGACATCCTGTCGCTGAAGGACTTCGAGCGCGCTGACTTCCAGCGGGTCTTCGAGGTCTGCGACGAGCTGGCGCCGATCGCGCGCAGCAGGCGCAACACCGACCTGCTCGCGGGGAAGACGCTGCTGACGGCCTTCTACCAGCCGAGCACGCGCACGAGGCTCTCGACCGAGGCGGCCATGCACCGGCTCGGCGGCCACGTCCTCGGCTTCTCCGACGCGAAGATGACGCGGGCGGGCGACTTCTACCAGGAGTCGATCAAGGACACCGTCCACATGCTCGAGTACTACGGCGACGTCATCGCGATGCGCCACTTCGAGCAGGGCGCACCGGCCGAGGCGGCGCGGTGGTCGTCGGTGCCGGTGATCAACTGCGGCGACGGCTGGGGCGAGCACCCGACGCAGGTGCTGACCGACCTCTACACGACGTGGAAGGAGCTCGGGACGCTCGACGGCCTCACGTACCTGCTCGTCGGCGACATGCGGATGCGGACGATGCACTCGATCCTCCTCGCGCTCTCGCAGTTCGACGCGAAGGCGTACGTCGTCGGGCCGCCCGAGATGTCGCTGCTGCCCGAGTTCAAGCTCGAGCTCGACGAGCGGAACGTCCGCTACGAGGAGGCCGAGTCGGTCGAGGACGTGATCGCCGAGTGCGACGTGATCTACATGGAGCCGGTCGTCCAGGCCGACTACGAGAAGTCGCGCGAGGAGCGAGGCGGCGGCGACGTCGGCACCACCGCGACCGCCTACCGCGTCACCCGTGACCTCCTCAGGGAGCGGGCGAAGCCGGCCTCGATCATCCTCCACAGCCTGCCGCGGATGGACGAGCTGCCCGTGGACGTCGACGCGACCCGGCACGCGCGGTACTGGACGGAGGCGTTCAACGGCGTCGTGCTGCGGATGGCGCTGCTCGCGCTCGTGCTCGGCGCGGTGGAGTGAGCGATGGAGCTGACCCTCAACGGCACCGCCGCCACCGCCGAGCCGCGCGAGGACGAGAGCCTGCTCGAGCTCCTGCGCGAGCGGCTCGGCGTCCGCTCGGTGAAGGACGGCTGCGCCCCCGAGGGCTCGTGCGGCGCGTGCACCGTCCTCGTCGACGGCCGGGCGGTGGTCTCGTGCGCGCAGAAGGCGACGCGCGCGGAGGGCAAGCAGGTCGTGACGCACGAGGGGCTCCCGCCCGAGACGCGCCGGCTGTGGGCCGAGTCGTTCGTGGCCGCCGGGGCCTCCCAGTGCGGCTTCTGCTCGCCGGGCATCGTGCTGAAGGCCGAGGCGCTCCTGCGCAAGAACCCGAGCCCGACGCGCGGGGAGATCGCGCACGCACTGCTCGGCAACCTCTGCCGCTGCACGGGCTACGTGAAGGTCCTCGACGCGATCGAGCGGGTCGCGGCCGCACGGCGCGGTGAGCCGGTGCCCGAGCTCGAGCGCAGCGCACGCGTGGGCGCCCGCGCGGCCCGGTACGACGGCGTCGAGCTGGCGCTCGGCGACAAGCCGTTCGTCGGCGACCTCGTCGCTCCGGGGATGCTGCACGGGGCGCTCCGCTTCTCGGACCACCCACGCGCGCGTGTGGTGCGCATCGACACGTCCAGAGCGACGGCGCACCCCGGCGTCGTCGCCGTCGCCACCGCGGCGGACGTGCCCGGGGAGCGGACGCAGGGCGTGCTCACGCGCGACTGGCGCCAGCTCGTCGCGGAGGGCGAAGAGACGGCCTACGTCGGCGACGTGCTCGCCGCAGTCGCGGCCGAGACGCGGCACGCCGCGCGGGAGGCGGCGGCGCTCGTCGAGGTCGAGTACGAGGAGCTGGAGCCGATTACCGACCCGTTCGACCCGCGGGCGCGCGTGCTCTCCGTCTCGCGCGTGGAGCGCGGGGACGTCCCGGCCGGGCTCGCCGACGCCGCGCATGTGGTAACGGAGCGCTACCGGACGCAGGCGATCGAGCACGCGTTCCTCGAGCCCGAGTCGTCGCTCGCGGTCCCGGAGGAAGGTGGCAAGCTCCACGTCTACTCGCAGGGGCAGGGCGTGTGGGAGGACCGGCGGCAGCTCGCGTCGTTCCTCGGCGTGCCGGAGCGCGACGTCCGCGTCACGCAGGTGGCGACGGGCGGTGCCTTCGGGGCCAAGGAGGACCTCGACGTCCAGGCACACGCCGCGTTGCTCGCGACGATCGCGGCGCGGCCGGTGCTGCTGACGCTCTCGCGCCGCGAGAGCCTCCGCTTCCACGCGAAGCGCCATCCGATGTGGCTCGAGTACACCGCCGGCTGCGACTTCGACGGACGTCTGCTCGCCGTCCGCGCCCGCATCGTCGGCGACACCGGCGCCTACGCGAGCGTCGGCGACAAGGTGCTGGAGCGCGCCGCCGGACACGCCTGCGGCGCCTACCGCGTCCCGAACGTCGACGTCGAGGCGAGGGCCGTCTACACGAACAACCCGCCCTGCGGCGCGATGCGCGGCTTCGGGGTCAACCAGTCGAACTTCGCGATCGAGGGC
>DATHTC010000178.1:0-3275 GCA_035463735.1 Gaiellaceae bacterium
GAGGCGCGCGTCCGGCTCGCGGCGACGTAGCGGCCCGTACGCCGCGCCGCCTCGCCGTCACACTTCCGTGACGGTGCCAGGCACCGTAAAGAGACGAGCCGACGGTGCCAGGCACCGTGACGGGGTCGCCCCCTGGACGGCCGCGCCTCAGCAGCGCCTGACGCGGGCGCACGCCTGCGCCACGGGCACCACGAAGTTCACGTTCTGTCCGCCGCCGGCGACGAGGACGCCGACGACGCGGCCGCGCTCGTCCACGGCCGGCCCGCCGGAGTTGCCGGGGTTCGCCGCCGCGTCCGTCTGGACGAGCTGCTTCGTCACGCGCGAGACGACGCCCGTCGTCACCGTGCCCTCGAGGCCGAACGGGCTGCCGACGAGGAGCAGCTCGTCGCCCTGGCGCGCGCGGTTCGGGAGGGGTCGCGGCCACAGCGGCTTCGCGCCGGCCGGACGGCCCGACAGACGGATCGCCGCAAGGTCGTGCTTCGGGTCGCGCGCGACCACCTCGCCCGACCACGAGCCGCCCTTGCGGACGACGCTGACCGTGCCGCCCACCACCTCGTCGACCACGTGGTCGGCCGTCAGGATCACGAGCTTGCCGTCCTCGATCCATCCGGCGAACCCGCTGCCGAAGGACGTCGAAGTCTCGACCGTGAACACGCTCCGCAGCACGCGCGCGGCGAGCGGCGCGATCCCGGCGTCCTTCCGCCTCAGCGTGGTCTCGGTCGAGCGGACGCGCCCCGCCAGCGTCTCGTTCGTGCCGCGGAGGCGGTGTACCTCGCGGCGTAGCGACTCCACCTCCAGGTCGAGCTGCTCCGCGCGCGAGTACGCGAGGAAGAGCGCGCCCGCGCCGGCGAGCACCCCGACCACCGCGAGCACGGCGGCGACGACGGGCAGCGTCCGTCCCGGGATCCGCGGCAGGTAGTCGTCGTACACGGCGGCTCGTCCCGACGGTCGGCCGGAGAGGGCCTGCGGGGCGTCCCTCGATCGAGGGATTTGCCGTGCGCCGCGCGCGTCGCTATCCTCCGCGCGCGATGTTGCTCCGCGGCTGAGAACGGCTTCCCGCTGCCGCCCGTGCGCCGCCTCACGGCCCGGGTCCGGCTCTCGTTCTCTGACCTCGAAGGAGCACCCGTGTCCGTCGCAGTTCCCACCACCACAACCGAGCGCGTGACCGAGCCCCTGGACGTGCCCGCCGTCGAGGTCGTCGACCTGCGCAAGGAGTTCCTGCGCAAGGACAGGCGGGACGGCCGCGTCGCGCGCAAGCGGCGCGTCGCCGCGCTCGAGGGCGTCACCTTCTCGATGCGGCGTGGCGAGACGGTGGCGATCCTCGGCCAGAACGGCTCCGGGAAGTCGACGCTCGTCCGCCTGCTCTCGACGCTGCTGCTGCACGAGGGCGGCGAGGCCCGGATCTTCGGGCACGACGTCTTCGCGCAGCCGCGCGCCGTGCGCCGGCTCGTCAACCGCGTCTCGGTCGAGGCCTCCTTCTTCAAGAAGATGTCCGCGGCCGAGAACCTCTCGTACGCGGCGCGCTTCTACGGCATGACCGCGCGCGAGACCCGGGACCGGATTCCGGAGATCCTCCGGCGCGTCGGCTTCCCCGAGCAGCGGCGGGGCGAGCCGATGGAGAACCTCTCGCGCGGGATGCAGCAGAAGGTGGCCCTCGCCCGCGCGCTGCTGACCTCTCCCGTCGTGCTGCTGCTCGACGAGCCGACGACCGGGCTCGACCCGCGCTCGAAGCTCGAGGTGCAGCAGTTCATCCGCGAGATGCGCGCGAGCCACGACTCGACGATCCTCCTGTGCACGCACGACCTCGCCGAGGCCGAGTCGCTCGCGGACCGGATCGGGATCCTCGACCGCGGCCGCCTGCTGATGCTCGAGCCGGCCGACGAGCTCAAGCGGCGGTTCGACGCGGACACCCTCGAGGAGGCGTTCTTCGCCGCGACCGGCAAGGCGCTGGAGGACGAGGTCGACGAGGACGACGAGCGGGGGGTGTTCGCATGAGGACCGTCGCCATGACCTTGCGCCACGAGCTGATCGGGCTCGGCGGCGTCGTCGAGCGCAACTGGTACCTCGTCAAGCGGTACGCCTGGTGGGAGATCGCCTTCTTCCTGTGGACGGCGGCGAACACGCTCACGATCGTGTTCATCGGCAAGGGCGTCGAGGCGGCCGGCGGGCAGGTCGACGTGAACCGGCTGACGACGGTGCTGCTGATCGGCGCCGTGATCTGGTCGTACCTCGGGATCATCTTCGAGATCCTCACCGAGACCGTCGCCTGGGAGCGCTGGGAGGGGACGATCGAGTACACGTTCATGGCCCCGCTCTCACGGCCGGTGCACCTGATCGGCATGGGCGTGTTCGCGGTCTTCTACGGCGTCGTGCGCGCCGCGATCGTGTTCGCCGTGATCGCGTCGTTCTTCGGGCTCGACATGCCGGAGGCGAACTTCGCGTCCGCGCTCGTGCTGCTGGCGATCGCGTCGGTCTCGTTCATCGGGATCGGGATGATGACCGCGGTCCTGCCGCTGATCTCACCGGAGAAGGGGACGCAGCTCGGGTTCATCGCGCAGGGGCTGATGCTCGTCGTCTCGGGCGTCTACTACCCCGTCTCGGTGCTGCCCGAGTGGATGCAGTGGCTGGCCACGATCTCGCCCGCCACGTACGCGCTCCGCGGCATCCGGGCCGCGATCCTCGACGGTGCCGGTGTCGCCGCCGTGTGGGGCGACATCTGGCCGCTGATCGTGATCGGCGTCGTCTCGATCCCGCTCGGGCTCTGGGTCTTCCGCCGCGGCGAGCAGTACGCGAAGCGCCACGGGAAGCTGAAGCGGACAGGATGATCGCGATCCGCGTCGCCGAGTCGGACGCCGACCTCGCTGCCTGGATCGAGGTCCGGCGCCGCGTCCACGCGAACGAGCCGGCGGGGTCGGTGGAGCGCCTTCGCGCGCTCGAGACCCCGCGACGGCTCCTCCTCCTGGCGCACGAGGGCGGGGAGCTCGCCGGCAGCGGCCTCGCCGACCGCTCCGACACCGGCCAGGGCTTCGTCGCGCCCCGCGTCCTCCCCGAATGGCGTCGGCGCGGCGTTGGCGCGGCGCTGCTCGAGCGGCTGCTCGCCCACGTGCGCGGGCACGGCTTCGACCGCGCCCGCTCGCACGTCGATGACGAGGGCTCGCTCGCGTTCGCGCGGCGGCACGCCTTCGAGGAGGTCGACCGGCAGGTCGAGCAGGTGCGGACCCTCGGCGACGAGCCGGACGCGGGCTCGTTCGACGGCGTCGAGCTCGTGTCCGTGG
>DATHTC010000179.1:0-1708 GCA_035463735.1 Gaiellaceae bacterium
GGACGATGTCGTCGGCGTCCACGTTGAGGATCCAGTCGCCGCTCGCAATCCGCACGCCGGTGTTCCGCGTCGCGCCGCCGCCCTGGCGGCCGTCGTGCTCGTGGTAGACGATCGGGACGCGCGTGCGGCGGCGCGCCACGCGCCGGCACGCTCCAGCCGTGTCGTCGGTGCTTGCGTCGTTGACGACGACGATTTCGTCTGCGGCATATGTCTGCGCGAGCACCGACCTCAGCGTGGGCTCGATCCACTGCCCCGCGTTGTACGCGGGAATGACGACGCTCACCCGGGGTCTCGAGGACACGGCGGAGCGAGACCGGCAGTGACGCTAGCCGACGCCGGCGAGGAGGAACGCACGGGACTCGCGCAGCATCTCGCGCGCGATCACGAGGCGCTGGATCTCCTGCGTCCCCTCGTAGATCTGCGTGATCTTCGCATCGCGCATGAAGCGCTCGACCGGGTACTCCTTGATGTAGCCGTAGCCGCCGAGGATCTGCACCGCCTCGGTGGCGACGGCCATCGCGACGTCGCCACACTTCAGCTTCGCCATCGCCGAGGCCTTCGTCAGCTCCGGGCCGTCGACGGCGTCGTCCGCCATCTGCCCGAAGCGATACAGCAGCCCGCGCGCCGCCTCGCACTCCGTCTCCATGTCGGCCAGCTTCGCCTGGATCAGCTGGTGCTGCGCGATCGGCTTGCCCATCGTCTCGCGCGTCTTCGCGTACTCGAGGGCGTAGTCGGTGGCGCTCTGCGCGATCCCGAGCGCCTGCGCCGCCACCCCCGGCCGCGACCGGTCGAGGATCCGCATCGCGAGCTTGAAGCCCTCCCCTTCCTCGCCGAGGAGATTTCCTGCCGGCACGCGCACGTCGTCGAAGGCGAGCTCTCCCGTCGTGGAGCCGCTGATCCCCATCTTCGGCTCGAGCCGCGCGACCTCGAACCCCGGCGTGTCCGCCTCCACGACGAACGCCGAGATCCCCGCATGGCCAGCGTCGGGGTCGGTCTTCGCGAACACCGTGTAGAGCTGGGCGACGCCCGCGTTCGTGATGAAGCGCTTCGAGCCGTTGAGGACGTAACCGTCGCCGTCGCGACGCGCCGTCGAACGCATCGCCGCCGAGTCGGAGCCCGAGCCGGCCTCCGTCAGCGCGTACGCGCACAGCCACTCGCCGGACGCGAGGCGGGGCAGCCACCGCTCCTTCTGCTCCTGCGTGCCGGCGAGCTTGAGGCCGAGCGAGCCGAGCTCCTGCACCGCGAGAAGCAGTCCGCTCGTGGCGCAGACCTTCGAGACCTCCTCGATCGCGACGAGGCCGAGGAGCGTCCCGGTGCCGGTCCCGCCCCACTCCTCGTCGAACAGCAGGCCGAAGAGCTCGTGCTCGCGGAAGAGCTCGACCACGTCCCACGGGAACTCGTGCGACTCGTCGATCTCGGCCGCGCGCGGCGCGATCCGCTCGCGCGCGAGCGCGCGGACGAGGTCGCGGAGCTCGCGCTGCTCGTCGGTGAGGACGTCCCACGGCACGGCCGCGATTGTACGTCCGGCGTGCGTCGAGCTGGGCATTGACGGCGGGACGAAGCCGGGGATCCTCGAGACGGAGCGCGCGCAGGTCACGCTGCGATACGAGCGCCGTACGCTCGCACCGTTCCGCGTGGCCGGTAGGCCGCCCTACTCCGGCTCGGGCGTGCGCAGCACGACTGACGGCGCCGACCGCTCCGCGGGCCC
>DATHTC010000180.1:0-1935 GCA_035463735.1 Gaiellaceae bacterium
TCGCGCGCGCGAAGCCGGTCGTCGTCGTCCCACCGCTCGCCGTCGACACGCGGCCGTTCGAGCGCGTCCTCGTGCCGCTCGACGGAACGCGCGCCTCCTCGGAGGCCCTGCAGCGCACGATCGAGCTCGCCTGCCGGTCGCATCTCGACGTCGTCGCGCTCCACGTCGCGGAAGCCGGCGGCCTCGCGCCGTTCGGCGAGCAGCCGCAGCACGAGCTCGACGCCTGGAAGGAGGAGTTCCTCGCGCGGTACGCACCGCAGCCGGACGCAGTCCGGCTCGAGGTGCGCGCGGGGCGGCCGGGCGAGTCCGTGCTCCGCGTCGCCGACGAGGCTGGCGTCGACCTCGTCGCGCTCGGCTGGGCGCGCGACCTCTCGCGCGGACGCGCCGCGCTCGTCCGCGAGGTGCTGGAGCGAAGTCGCGTCCCGGTGCTGCTCGTCGCCGCCCCGGTCGACCCGGGGGTCCGGCGCGGACGGGCGGCGTCGCCTGCGGGAGCGGCGAACTGACGGGCCTGCAAGCCCCGCGCCCTCCCTCCGTAGAACTCCACGTGCGCGTCCGCGGCGTTGCCGATGCCCCGGCGCGCCGCGGCGGAGATCGTTGCGGCGAGCGAGAGGGAGGACGTCATGAGCGACACCACCACGGAAGCCGCGACCGTCGGTACGCGCATGACGCGCGAGTTCGTCGAGGTCGCGCCGGAGGACACGGTCGGCGAGGTCGCCGAGCGTCTTGCGGCTGCAGACACCGGCTCGGCGCTCGTCGTCGCGTATGGCCGTCTCGTCGGCATCCTCACGTCTCGCGACCTGCTGCGCTGCCTCGCGTCGCGGTCGCATCCGAGCGACGCACGCGTCCGGGAGTGGATGACCGAGGAGCCGGTGGTGGTCGACGCCGGACTGCCGGCGGAAGAGGCCGTTCGGCTGATGGCCGCGGGAGGGTTCCACCACCTGCCGGTCGTCGACGGCGAGCGCCCCGTCGGCGTCGTCGGCCTGCGCGCGCTCGTGCGGCCGTAGGCGCGTGCCCGGGGTCGAAGGCCCCGGGACCCGGACGGCGAACTCCGCTCCGGCGGCCGTCGGCCGCGCGACCGACGAAGCAGGAGGAGGAGCAGGTCGATGGTTGCCCCGCAACGGCTGCGCGTGCAAGGCTGCGTGCAGCCCACGCCCGAAGGAGTCACCGTCCAGGGGGAACAGCGAGACCTAGTGCGCCCCTCTCGCCCCACGGTTCTCGTCTGCGAGGACGACGAGAGCCTGCGAGAGCTCGTCTGCCTCACGCTCGAGGCGGACTTCGAGATCCTCGAGGCCACCGACGGGCGCGAGACGATCGCGCTCGTCGGCGAGCATCGGCCGGCGGCGGTGATCGTCGACCTGATGCTGCCGGGGCTGCCCGGCATCGACGTGATCCGTGCGCTGCGCGCGGACGACGCGAACGCCGCCACGCGCATCGTGGCGCTGTCCGCGTGGAGCCACCTCGACCGCGAGTCGGTCGCCGCCGGGGCCGACCGCTTCCTGGCGAAGCCGTTCGACCCCGACGAGCTCCGCGCCGCCGTCGCCGAGCTGCTGGAGGCGGCGTGACCGTGTCGGTCGAGCTTCCGGCGCGCCGCGGCGTGCTCGGCGCGCTCCGGAGCGCGCTCGGATCGATCGCCGGCCGGCTCGTGCTCGCAAGCGCGGCGTTCGCGCTCCTCGTCGCGCTCGCGTTCGCGCTGCTCGTCGCCACCGTCGACGACCTGCGCGCCGCCGCCGAGCGGGAGGCCAGGGCGAAGGAGGTGACCGTGGGCGTGCTCGCGGCCGAGAAGCTCGTGGTCGACCTCGAGTCGGGTGTCCGGGGGTTCGCGATCACCGGTGACACGCGCTTCCTGCGGCCGTACACCGACGGCCGCTTCCGGATGCAGGGCGTGCTCGCCGACCTCCGGCGCCTGACCCGCGAGGACGCGGTCACACGACGGCT
>DATHTC010000181.1:0-3190 GCA_035463735.1 Gaiellaceae bacterium
GAACGCGAGCCGGTTCGCGGACGACCGCGACGTCGTCCTCGTCGGCTACCGCGGCGTCGACGGCTCCGTGCGCCTCGACTGCCCCGAGGTCGTCTCGGCGATGAAGCGCGCGGGCGACGTCCTCAGCGAGCGTGCGATCGACGCGCGCATGGACGCGTTCGCCGAGTGCGCCGACCGGCTCCGGGACGACGGCGTCGACCTGGCCGGCTACACGCTGCCGCAGCGCGTCGACGACCTCGAGGCGGCGCGGCGGGCGCTCGGGTACGGGCGGATCGACCTGCTCAGCGAAAGTGCCGGCACGCGCACGGCGATGATCTACGCCTGGCGCCACCCGGAGAGCATCCACCGCTCGGCGATGATCGCCGTCAACCCGCCCGGTCACTTCCTCTGGGATCCGGAGACCGCCGACGAGCAGCTCCGCCGCTACGCCGAGCTCTGCGAGCGCGACGACGCGTGCGGCCCGCGGACGGACGACCTCGCCGCGACGCTGCGCCCGACGGCGGCCGACGTCCCGGACCGGTGGTGGTTCCTGCCGATCAACGAGGGCAGCGTGCGGGCGGGCTCGTTCTGGGGGCTGATGGAGTCCCGGTCGAACGTGCCGCTCTCGGCTCCGATGACGATCGACACGTGGCTCTCCGCCGCCGGCGGCGACGCGAGCGGCCTCTGGTTCCTGTCCCTCGGCGCCGACTTCATGTTCCCGACGGCGCAGGTATGGGGCGACGTCGCCGCCGTGGCGCGGGTCGACGCGAGCGCCGCCAGGCGGTACTTCGCCTCGGCCGCGCATCGCCCGGGGTCGAGCTTCGCGGCAGCCGCGAACGAGTTCGTCTGGGGCGGCGGGCGCCTCCTCGACTCGTGGCCGGCGAACGCCGGCGACGACGCCTACTCGCGGGTACGGACCTCGGACGTCGAGACGCTGCTCGTCGGCGGCGAGCTCGACTTCGCGACCCCGCCCGCGGCCGCGACGGAGGAGCTCCTCCCGCGCCTGCCGAACGGCCGCCAGGTCGTCCTCGAGGAGCTCGGCCACACGACCGACTTCTGGACGTACCGGCCGGACGCGAGCAGCCGGCTGCTGAACACCTTCTTCGCCAGCGGGAAGGTCGACAACTCCCTGTACCGGCCCCCGACGGTCGACTTCGCGCCGTCGGCCACGCACACGACGCTCGCCAAGGGCTTCGTGGCCGCGATGGTGGGGCTGGCGCTCGCCGCCGTCGTCTGGCTGCTCCTGATGACGCGTCGCGTCCGCCGGCGCGGCGGCTACGGCCGGAAGGCGAGCGCCGCGCTCCGGTCGCTGTCCCCGGTGGTGCTGGGGCTGGGCGGCTGGTTCCTCGCGGCGCTGGTCGTCCTGACCGCCGAGCTGCGGGTTCCGCTCGACGACGAGCTGCTCGCCCCGCTCTCGGTCGGGATCCCGGTCGGGCTGGGTCTCTACCTCGCCTGGGTGAACCGCGACTGGTCCGCGTGGACGAAGACCGTCGGGTTCGCGGGGGCGGTGGGGAGCGCGCTCGTCGGCGCCTGGCTGGGGTTCAACGCGACCGAAGGTCTCGTCGCGCTCCTCACCGCGATCGTCGGAGCGGCGGTCGGCGGGAACCTCGTCCTCCTCGTCCTCGACATCGCGTGGGATCGGCAGGCTCGCGATCGCTTCGTCGAGCCGACGGCGAAGGAGACGCTGGAGGCGCGCCCGTCGACCCCGTGAGCGAGCGGCTTCGGCCGAAGCTCCCCGCGCCGAGTCCTGCGGACCCTTCGGGCCGCAGGACTCGGCGTCTCCGTCCGGCGCCGCTCGGCCAGCTCGTCACATCCCGCCCTCGAGGTGGGTCTTTCAGACGAGACCGATGAACCGGCGCCGGTGTGACCGGCGATCCGACAGCAAGGAGGACAGCAGCATGGACACTGCCACCAGGCCCGTCCTGGTCACCGCCGGCACGGGCACGCTCGGGCGCCCCCGCGTCCCACGGCCGCGGGACGCCCGCCGCGGCGCCGACTCCGTCGGCACGGCCGCGACGACGGCGGCGAGACATGAGCGAAGGGAGGTGTCGGCATGACCTTCGTCGCGACGGCCACGCTCTTCCTCACCGTCGCCGCGCTCGCCTCGGGCGTCGGCGCGTTCGTCGCGCCCGTCCTCTTCGGCGCGTTCCTGCTCGCCCTCGTCGGCGTGATCGCGAGTCACGGCGACCGGCAGGTGCGCCAGCGGGATCCGGCGGTCGACCCGTGCGGCTGGCGGGGTTGCGCGTAGGCGATCGACCCCTCTAACCCGGGTGCGGAGGCGCGAGCCCGGGCGCCTCCGCACCCCTATCGCAACGCGAACCTCCTCTATCATCGGCGCCCAGCGGCGCCACGCGAACGCCTGCAACCGAGGGGGCCGGAGTGACCGCGCGGCAGATCGTCGACGAGCGTCGAATCGCGCCGGCACTGGCCGGGCTCGTGCTCGCCGCCGTCCTCGCGACGACGACGGCGACTCCCGCCCGGGCGATCCACCGGGGCTACGACGCCCCCTTCGGCTCGTACCGCTTCATGGTCTCGTTGCGGCTGGCCACGACGCCGGACAGCCACCGCTGCGGCGGCACGCTCATCAGGCCCGACATCGTCTTGACCGCCGCGCATTGCGTGGCCCGGCTTCCGGCGCGCGGGCTCGTCGCCGTCGTCGGTGCCGACATCCCCGACTGGCCGAAGGCGCCGCGGATCCCGACGCTCGGTTACCGCTTCCCCGACACCTTCACCTTTCGCGTCGACAACCGCGACGACGTCGCGGTCGTCCGCCTCGCCCGTCCGCAGGCCACGCCGCGGGTCCGGCTGGCCGCGCGCGAGCCGGCCGTCGGCGCGCGGCTCGTGATCGCCGGGTGGGGCTGTACGAACGCCCCGCCCGTGTGCAGGGTGCGGGCGGCCAACCTGCAGGCCACCGGCCAGACGGTCCTCCGCGACGCGTCGTGCGGCAAGGACGTGTTCTGGACTCGACCGACCTACAACGCCCGCACGAACATCTGCACGAAGGGCACGAGGTCGAGGTCGACCATCAACCGCGGCGACTCGGGCGGCCCCCTGCTCGTCCGGGACGGGCGCCGCGGCTTCCGCCAAGTCGGCGTCACGGCGCTCGGCTCGGACAGCACCACCAAGCTCTACGCCGGGTTCACCTCGATTCCCGTCGAAGCGAAATGGATCGGAGCCGCCATCCGGTCGTTGCGGACGCGCTGACGACCCG
>DATHTC010000182.1:0-9734 GCA_035463735.1 Gaiellaceae bacterium
GGGGATCATCCCCGGCTGGGGCGGCACGCAACTGATCCCTCGGCTCGTGGGGCCGAAGACGGCGGTGACCTTCGTGGTCGAGAACGCGATGCGTCAGAACCGGATGCTCACCGGGCCGCAGGCGTTCGAGCTCGGCTTCGCCGACCGGCTCCTGGAGCCGGGCGAGTTCCTCGACGAGTCGCTCGCCTATGCGCTCGAGCTCGCCGAGCAGGGCCAGGAGGCGCGCGAGGCGCCCGACCTGTCCGAGGCCGACGACGTGATCCGCCGCGCGCGGTCCCGCCTCGACGACTCGTTGCACGGCGCCGCGCCCGCGCCGTACGCCGCGCTCGACCTGATCGCCGGCGCCTGCTCCGGGTGGACGCTCGAGGAGGGCTACCGCGCGGAGGAGGAGGCACTCGGCGAGCTGCTCCCGGGACCGCAGGCGCAGGCGTCCGTGTACGCGTTCCGGCTCGTCGAGCACCGCGCGAAGAAGGGGGTCGGGATCCCGGACGCGGAGCCGCGGAAGCTCGGCAAGGTCGGCGTCGTCGGCGCCGGGCTGATGGCGACGCAGCTCGCGACGCTGATCCTGCGCCGGCTCGAGGTGCCGCTGGTGGTACGCGACGTCGACGAGGCACGCGTCGAGACGGCCCTCGCCTCGATCCGGGAGGAGCTCGCCGCGCTCGAGGCGAAGGGCCGCTACCCGGAGGGCAAGGGCCGCTTCCTCGGCGAGCTCGTCCACGGCACCACCGGCTACGACGGCTTCGAGGACTGCGACCTCGTGCTCGAGGCCGTGTTCGAGGAGCTCGCGGTGAAGAAGCAGGTGTTCGCCGAGCTCGAGGCAGTCGTCCGCCCCGACTGCGTGCTGGCGACGAACACGTCCTCGCTGCCGGTGACGGAGATGGGCGCCGACCTCGAGCACCCGGAGCGCCTCGTCGGCGTGCACTTCTTCAACCCCGTGGCGGTGATGCCGCTCGTCGAGCTCGTCCGCACCCCCGACACGGACGACGCGACGCTCGCCACCGCGGCCGCGTTCACCAAGCAGCTCCGCAAGCGGTCGATCCTCGTCCGGGACGCCCCGGGCTTCGTCGTCAACCGCGTGCTGACGCGGATGACGCGCGTGCTCATGGACGCGCTCGAGCACGGAAACAGCGTCGAGGAGACGGACGAGGCGATCCTCCGCCTCGGCCTGCCGATGGCGCCCTCGGTGCTGCTCCAGATGGTCGGCCCGCGGGTGGCCAACCACGTGCTCGAGACGATGCACGCCGCCTACCCGGAGCGGTTCCCGCTCTCCCCGACGCTCGCGCGCCTCGCCGAGGGCGAGGACGAGGTCGTCGTCGTCGAGCACGCGCCGCGCAGCGTCGAGGAGATCACGCAGGCGGCGCTCGAGGCGATGGCCGACGAGATCCGGCACCTGCTCGAGGAGGGCGTGGTCGCGGAGGCCGCGGACGTGGACACCGCGATGCTCCTCGGGGCGGGATTTCCCTTCTGGCTCGGCGGGATCGCGAAGCACCTCGACCAGACCGGCGTCTCGGACCGGGTCGTCGGGCGTCCGCTGGCCGAGGTCGGCGCGGCGGTCGAGGCCTGAAGGAGGGGGCTCGTGGGGGAACCATGGGTTCCCCCACGAGAGACCCGCGTCTCGGAGCGCGTGGCCGGCCGGCCGCTCGCCGAGGTGCGGGCCGCCGTCGAGGCCTGACGCGCCGCAGACGGCTTGATCCGGCGCCGCAGGAGGACGATCGCCGTCCGATCCGGTATGCTTCGCGAAGCGTTGCTCGCGATTAGGGGTTGGAGCGAGCGGCGACTCCTCAGCAAGGACGCAGCGCCGTCAGAGCGCTGCCGCGATGCCAGTCACGACAGAGCAGCCGACGATCACGCCGGAGGCAGTTGACGCCCTCGCAGGGGCCGCGCGCCGCGCGGAGGCCTGGGCGGGCGAGCCGTTCCTCCGTCCCAACGAAGACCCGGCCACCGGCCTCGCGCCTGGGACGGCGCGACGACGCGCGCTCGACGAGGCGCTGACCGAGATCGAGGCAGGGCGCGACGCGCCGTCGCCCGGCTGGAAGGTGCGCTGGTCCCTGATGCTGGGGCTGGAGCGGGTGCTGTCGGAGGAGACGCCGCGCCTCCGCTCCGGCACCGAGCTGCGGCGCCACCAGGTGGACGCGCTCGCCGGGATGCTGACGGAGCTGATCTCGCTGCACGAGGAGACGGCGACCGAGAACGGCAACGGTCACGGCGCCGACGTGGACGCGGAGGCCGACGACGAGCCGGAGGACGAGCTCGGGCTCGAGCCGGAGCTCGAGGAGGAGACGGACGAGGAGCCGTTCGTCGGCGAGGATCCCGGCGCGGTGCGGCGGTTCCGCTTCCGCCACCCGACCGCGTCCGGGAAGACGATCGCGGCCGCGGGGTTCGTCGAGGCGGGCCGGACGCTGGGCGTGCTCATCCTGACGCATCGCCGCCTGCTCGTCTCCCAGTTCGAGCGCGACCTGCGCACCGAGGGCTACGGCGACCGCTTCGCCGAGGCCGTCCTCCGCGGGACGACGCCGCCGACGCCGAACCCGTTGACGATCCAGACGTACGCCTGGTTCGCACGCCACCACGGCGAGATCTCGCGCGACGCGTACCACCTCGTGATCGCCGACGAGGCGCACACGGCGCTCGGCGAGAAGACCTCGGCGGCCATCCGCGCGTTCTGGGAGCCGATCTACATCGGCATGACGGCGACGGAGCAGCTGATCGCCAAGCAGGTCTCGGACGTGTTCCCGGCGTCCGTCGACGACCTGCCGCTCGCGGAGGCGGCCCGGCGCGGGCTGATCGCGCCGCTCCGCAACCTGCGCGTGCCGCCCGTGGCGGCGATCAACTCCGTCCCCATCGTCGGCGGCGACTTCGACCAGGAGATCCTGGCCAAGACCCTCGACCACAAGGCCCTGAACCAAGCGGCGGCGTCGCTCTACCGCGATCGCTTCGACAACACGCCGGGGATCGTCTACGCGGCCGGTGTCGAGCACGCCTACAACCTCGCGCAGGAGTTCCGCGCGGTCGGCCTCAAGGCGGAAGCGGTGAGCGGCCGGACGCCGCCGGTCAAGCTCGCGGAGACGCTCGCCGCGTACGAGCGTGGCGAGATCAACATCCTCATCAACGCGCAGCTGCTCGCCGAGGGCTGGAACTCGCCGCGCGCGACGGTCTGCATGCACCTCGCGCCGACCGCGTCTCGTCGTGTCTACCAGCAGCGGATCGGGCGGATCATGCGGCTCCACCCGCGCAAGGAGGCTGGGGTCGTGGTCGACTTCGTCCCCAAGGGCGCGACGCACTCCGAGCGCGTGGTCTCGCTCCACTCGCTGCTCGACGCCGACTTCTACCGCGAGGGGGCGCGCGTGACGCCGGCGCCGCGGCGGCGCCACCAGCGGCGCGCTCGCCGGAAGCTGTCGCCGGCGCCGTGGCTCGTCCCGGTGACACCCGACGTCCGCCGGCGGCTCGCCGTGATCCAGCGCGAGTGGCAGCGCGTCGACCCGCGGTTCCTCGACGACGAGGAGCAGCAGTACTGGGCGATCATCGCCGGCCGCCAGATCCGCTTCGACGAGCGCGCGGCGTTCGTCCAGAAGCTGATGGACCGGGGCGCGAGCAAGGCGGCGCTCGAGAAGTTCCTCGCCACCTGCGCGGCCGAGAACCCCAACCGCCGGCTGCGGATGATGGCGCTGGCCGACCGCGTCTCGATGCGGAGCGACAGCGCCGACTTCGACGACCTCGTCACGCTCGTGACGCAGGCGCCGCCGTGGGAGAAGGACCGGCTGCCGGGCATCCGCACGCTGCTGCGCGCGATCGCCGAGGGGACGCCCGAGGCGCCGGAGCAGACGCTCGCCCGCTGGACGTGGCGGCTTGCGCGGGCGTCGCGGAAGGCGCAGGACCGGCGCGCGTCGGCGGAGTTCCCCGAGGCGAAGCGGCTGCTCGGAGCGCTCGCCAACTCGCGCGGGCACCGCCACGAGGAGAACGCCGCGCGGCTCGTCCAGGCCGCTCTCGAGCAGCCGCTCGCGGTGGGCGTGGCGCTGCTGGCTTCGGCCGAGGGGTACACGCCGCGCGCGAACAAGCTCATCGACGAGGCGCGCGAGCGGATCGCCCCGCTTGCGGACGTCGCCGCCGCGCTCGCCGAGAATCTCCCGGCGCCGTCGAGTACGCCCAGCAAGCGCCGGCGGCGGCGGCGGCGGCGGAAGACCACGCCCGAGACGCAGGCGCCGGAGAACGGCGCGCAGGCCACCCCGGGCCGTGACGGCGCGGGCGACGGCGACGCCGCCGCCTCCGGGAACGGCGAGAAGCCGGCCCGGCCGCGGCGCCGGCGCAGGCGCAGGCCCACCGCCGCCCCGACTCCGGACGGGGACGGCGCACCGGTGCCCGAGCACGCCCCCGCCGCCGACGCTTAAGACCGGCGTAAGGGTCGGCGGCGTACGGTGAGGGCGGATGGCCGTCCTGCTCGGCGTCGCGTTCCTCGCCGGCCTCGTCACCGCGCTCTCGCCGTGCGTGCTGCCGGTACTGCCGATCCTGCTCGCCGGCGGCGCGTCGGGCAGCCGGAGCCGCCCGTACGCGATCGTCGTGGGCCTCGTCGCGAGCTTCACGGTCGTCACGCTCGCGGGCGCGGCGCTCCTCGACGCGCTCGGCCTGCCGGAGGATCTGCTCCGCGACCTCGGGATCGCGATGCTGTTCGTCGTCGCGGCCGTCCTCGCGCTGCCGCGGCTAGGGTATCTCCTCGAGCGTCCGCTCCTCCGGCTCACGCGCAGCCCCGTGATCCGCGACGGCGGCGGGCTCGTGCTCGGCCTTTCGCTCGGCGTCGTCTTCGTCCCGTGCGCCGGGCCCGTGCTCGCGACCGTGTCCGTGCTGGCGGCGAGCAGCGACGTCTCGGGCCGGCTCGTCGCGACGACGGTCGCCTACGCGTCGGGCGCGGCGGTGCCGATGCTGGCGATCGCCGTGGCCGGCCGACGCGCCGCACGCGCGTTCCGGTCTCCGCGCCTGCGCCCCGTGCTCGCCGGGGTCGTGGCTCTCACCGCGCTCGCGATCGCCCTCGGCGCCGACCGGCCCTTCCAGACTGCCGTTCCCGCGTACACCGAGGCGCTCCAGGACCGGTTCGAGCGGAGCGCGGCCGCGGAGCGCCAGCTCGCGCGACTCACGGGCACGCGGGCGCACGAGGAGTCGACGCTGCGCGACTACGGCGCCGCGCCGGAGCTGCGCGGGCTCGACCACTGGCTCAACTCGGCGCCGCGGTCGCTGGCGTCGCTGCGCGGGCGCGTGGTCGTGCTCGACTTCTGGACGTACTCGTGCGTCAACTGCCTCCGCACGCTGCCCTACCTGAAGCGGTGGGACGCCGCCTACCGCGCCGACGGCCTGACGATCCTCGGCGTCCACGCGCCCGAGTTCGCCTTCGAGCGCGTGCCGGGGAACGTCCGCGACGCCGTCCGCGAGCTCGGCATCCGCTACCCCGTCGCGCTCGACAACGGCTTCGCAACGTGGAACGCGTACGCGAACCGGTACTGGCCGGCGAAGTACGTGATCGACCGGCGCGGCCGTCTCCGGTTCGTCCACTTCGGAGAGGGCGAGTACGCGCGCACCGAGGCCGTCATCCGGCGGCTGCTCGCGGAGGACGGGCGCGAGCTCCGGCGGACACGGACGGTCGCCGACCCGCGGCCGACCGCGTTCGCGACGATGACGCCCGAGACGTACCTCGGCTACGCGCGGCTCGACCGTAACGCCGGCTCGCCGCTTCGCCCCGACCGCTTCGCGACGTACGCCCTCCCTGCCGCCCCGCTCCGCCGCGACCACGTGGCGCTGGCGGGACGCTGGCGCGTCGAGGCCGAGCGCGCGGTGGCCGGCAGCGGGGCCCGGCTCCGACTCCGCTTCGGCGCGCGCGAGGTCAACCTCGTGCTCGACGGCCGTGGCCGCGTCGACGTCCTGCTCGACGGCGAGCGCCGCGCCCCGGTGCTCGTCGACGGCCCGCGGATGTACCGCCTGCTCTCGCTGCCGCGCCCCGTCGACGGCGTGCTCGAGGTCCGTCCCGCCGCCGGCGTCGGCGCCTACGCGTTCACGTTCGGCGGGTAGCTCCTCACTGGCCGCGCGCGACGTCGGGCTCGTCGTCGTCGCCGTTCTCGCGCTCGCGGAGGAAGCGCGTCAGCTGCTCGGCGAGCGCGTCGCCCGACGGGAGGTCGTCCTCCTCGAGCTCGTCGCTCCGCCGCTCGAGCTCCTCGACGTATGCGGCCGTCTCCTCGTCCGCCGCGACCGCCTCGCTGACCTGCTCGGAGTACCGGCGTGCCGCCTCCTCGAGCTCTCCCGTCGGGACGGGGATCTCCAGCAGCTCGCCGAGACGGGTGGTCAGCGCGAGCGCCGCGCGCGGGCTCGGCGCGAGCGAGACGTAGTGGGGAACGGCCGCCCACAGGGACACCGACGGGAGCTCGGCACGCCGGCAGGCGTCGTGCAGCACGCCGACGATGCCCGTTGGGCCCTCGTAGCGCGACGACTCGAGCCCCAGCCGGTCGACGAGCGCAGGGTCGGTGGCGGTGCCCGTGACGGGCGCCGGCCGCGTGTGTGGCACGTCCGCGAGCAGCGCGCCGAGCGTGACCGCGAGCTCGACGCCGAGCTCCCGCGCGAGCCCCACGACGTGGTCGCTGAACGTCCGCCAGCGGAGGTTCGGCTCCACGCCGATCAGCAGCACGACGTCGCGGTCGGCGCCGGCGATCGATGCGTGGAAGAACGCGTTGTCGGGCCAGTCGAGCTGGCGCGAGATCCCGTCGACGAGCGACACGTGCGGGCGGGTCGCCTGGAAGTCGTAGAAGCCCTCCGGGTCGACGTCCGCGAACCGTGCCGCGTTCCACACGCGCGCGAGATGGCCCGCGGCGAGGGTCGCTCCCTGGCCCCCGTCGTTCCAGCCGCGGAAGGCGGCGACGAGCACCGGGCGCCGCAACGTCGGCCGCTCGAGGATCCGGAGCTCCTCCATCGGGCCAGTCTACGCGGGCGGGGTCGCCGTCCGGGCGAGCGGCGCGGGCGTGCGCCACAGGGCGGCGGCCAGCAGCACCGTGAGGGCCCAGATCGCCGCCGCGAGGGCGACGTGGAAGAGCACGACGCCCCACGGCAGCGCCGAGCGCCACTGGATCTCGCCGACCACCATCTGGACGGCCAGCACGCCGAGGAGCGCGGCCGCGACGCGCGCGATCCCGGGCACGTCGTCGCGCCGGCGCCAGAGCAGGACGAGGATCCCGGCGAACACCACGCCGAAGACGGCGGTCGCGCGGACGTGCACGTACACCGCGTCGACGAGGTTGCCGAGCCTCCTGATGTCGGCCCCGCCCGAGTGCGGCCCCGCCGCGGTGGAGAGCGTGCCGGTGACGACGAGGACGCTGCATGCCGCCACGAGCACGAGCGACGCGGGGCGTGCCCACAGCGGGAGTGCCGGCCGCCCCCACCCGCGCTCGTGCCCCCACGCCTCCACGCTCACCACGACGGCGCCGGCGAGCACGACGAGCGCGAGCAGGAAGTGCGAGAGGACGAGCAGGGGGTGGAGGTCGGAGTAGATCGTGACCATCCCGAGCGGGGCCTGGCCGATCGTGCCGAGGAAGGTCCCGACGGCCGTCCACACGGCCCAGCGGGGCAGCCCGGCGGTGCGCCAGGCGCCGACGGCGAGCGCCAGCGAGAGGACGATCGGGAACAGGCTGAAGAGCCGGTTGCCGAACTCGACCCACGCGTGGTGGCTCTCCTCCGGGAAGAACGACCCGGCCTCGCAGCCCGGCCACGACTCGCAGCCCAGCCCGGATGCGGTGAGGCGCACGAGCGCGCCGGAGATCACGATCAGGTAGAGCGCCAGCGCCGTCGCCCAGGCGAGGCGCCGGAAGGCCGTCGGGGAGAGCTCCCGCGAGCGCGTGCGCGCGAGGCGCGTGGACTCCACGGACATCGGCCCGAGTGTAGTGAGGGCTACGCGAGCTCCACGCCGCTGCCCTCGACAACATGCCCGACGCGCGCGAGGAAGAGCCCCTTCGCCGCGAACGTCGCCTCCAGGACGGCGCCGCGGTCGGACGGGAGGGCGACGAGCAGTCCGCCTGCCGTCTGCGGATCGTAGGCGAGTGCGACGAGGTCGTCCGCGACGCCGTCGAGCCCCACGTGGGCTCCCGCGAAGTCGCGGTTGCGGCGGTCGCCGCCGGTGCGCTCGCCGGCGCGTGCAACCTCCAACGCTCCCGGGAGCGGCGGGAGCGCGGATGCGTCGAGCCGGATGCGGACGCCGCTGCGCGACGCCATCTCGTGCGCGTGGCCGAGCAGCCCGAACCCGGTCACGTCGGTCACCGCGTGCGGATCGAACGGCCGCAGCACCGCGGCGGCCTCGTTGTTGAGGGTGGTCATCAGCGACACGGCCTCGTCCAGCGCGGCGGCCTCGGCCAGCCCGCGCTTGTGCCCGTGCAGGACGAGGCCCGTGCCGAGCGGCTTCGTCAGGAACAGCGCGTCGCCGGCGCGCGCGCCGCTCTTCGGCCAGATCCCGTCCGGCCGAGCCGTACCCACGACGGCGAGCCCGTACTTCGGCTCGTCGTCGCGCAGCGTGTGGCCGCCGGCGAGGATCGCGCCTGCGGCCCGCACCTGGGCATCGGCGGCGTCGAAGATGGCGCGCACGACCGCGAGGTCGAGATCCTCGGGAAAGCACGCGACCGAGAGCGCGAGCAGCGGCGTGCCCCCCATCGCGAACACGTCGTTGAGCGCGTTCGTCGCCGCGATCGTCCCGAACGCCGCCGGATCGTCCACGAGCGGCGGGAAGAAGTCGAGCGTGAACACGAGCGCGCGCTCGTCGTCGAGCCGGTAGACGGCGGCGTCGTCGGCGGGATCGAGGCCGACGAGGAGGTTCTCCGACTCGGCGGGGACGAACCCGCGCAGCAGCTCCTCCAGCCGCGCCGCCGAGTACTTCGCCGCGCAGCCGCCCGCGGTGACGAGCGAGGTGAGCTCCATCCCTCGAGCATAGAGCGGCCGCGGCGAGCGCCGCGGCCGCCTCTCAGGGGAGAGGAGGAGCGTCGAAGCCGATCCTCGGCTCCTCGAGGGGCGAGGTTCGGGCCGGCCGCCCGTTTCCCTCCGCGCCCGCCGACTTGACGCTGCCCGCGCGACCCCGTAGGAATCGCCGGTGCCCGCAGCGCTCATCACCGGCGGCTCCTCCGGGATCGGGCTCGCGATCGCGCGGGCGCTGCACGAGGACGGCTACGAGCTGACGCTCGGCTCGCGGCGGCCGGAGAAGGTGGAGGCGGCGGCCGCCGAGCTGGGCGTGCTCGGCGTCGCGGCGGACGTCTCGCGGGAGGAGGACTGCGAGCGCCTCGTCGCCGCCCACCGCGAGCGGCACGGGCGGCTCGACGTGCTCGTGAACTCGGCCGGGATCGGCATCGCGGGCCGGATCGAGGAGCTGCCGGCGAAGCACCTCGACCTCCAGCTCGGGGTCAACCTCCGCGGGCTCTTGCTCGTGACACGGCTCGCGCTGCCGCTGCTGCGGGAGTCGCGCGGGCACGTGTTCAACCTCGCGTCGATCGCCGGCACGCAGCCGACGCCCGGCCTCGCCGTCTACGGCGCGACCAAGGCCGCGGTGCTCGCGCTCACGCGCTCACTGAACGCGGAGGTGGAGCGCGACGGTGTGCGCTGCACCGCGCTCGCACCGGCGTTCGTGGACACGCCGATGGCGGGCTGGTCCGGGATTCCGCCGGAGGAGATGATCCGGCCGGAGGACTGCGCGGAGCTCGTGCGTGCCGTCCTCCGGCTGAGTCCCTTCG
>DATHTC010000183.1:0-1514 GCA_035463735.1 Gaiellaceae bacterium
CGCCTCACGCGCAGCAGCGGCCCGCCGTGGCGGCGGATCTTGCCCTTCACCCTCCGGCCGATCGGCGTCCGCACCGTCAGCACGCGCGTCCACGCGAAGCGGAGGATCGGGAACACCGGCCGCGCGAGCCGCCCCTCGAGAGCGACCGGGAGCTGGCCCGTGTCCCGTCCGGCGAGCACCGTGGGGAAACCGGCCCGCGCGGCCTCGATCGCGATGTCGGCCCCGGAGTGCGCGGCGCCGACGACGAGCACCGAGCCTTCCTGCAGCTGCTCGGGGCCTCGATAGTCGGCCGAGTGGAGCTGGGCGATCGCGGGGTCGAGCGCCGGCGCGAACTCCGGGATCAGCGGGTGGTCGTGCTGGAAGCTCCCGGTGGCGACGACGACGTTGTCCGCGTCGAAGCAGGTCTCCCCGGCGCCGACCCGGTACCCGCTGTCCGCGCGCTCGAGCCACTCGACGGTCGTCCCCGTGCGCACCGGGAGCGCCCACTGCTCGGCGTACGCCTCGAGGTAGTCGGCCATCTCCGCGCCGGACGGGAAGGAGTGCCGCGGCGCAGGGAACGGCGTCCCCGGCAGCCCGTCGCTCGCGGCCGGCGAGTAGAGGCGCAGCGACGGCCACCGCCTGCGCCAGGAGTCGCCGACCCGGGCGTTGCCGTCCAGGATCACGAACGGGCGTCCGCGGCGCTGTAGGTGGTACCCGACCGCCAGCCCCGCCTGGCCACCGCCCACGATCACCGTCTCGATCCGCTCGACCGTCTGCATGCCCGCCTCCTCGTCGTGGTGTCGTGCCGAGGATGCGTCGGCAGGCCCGCGCGCGCATCGCGAGGACCGACCAACTTGCGGACGCCCGCGCGTGGTCAGTTCTGACCACGCCGGACGGGGGCGTCAGGCGAGGTCGTGCTCGTGCGCGAACGCGCCCGCCGCCGTACGCGAGGAGACGCCGAGCTTCGCGAAGATGTTCTGCACGTGGCGGGCCACGGTGTGCTCGCTGATCACGAGCGCGCCGGCGATCTCGCGGTTGCTCGACCCCTTCGCGACGAGGCGCAGCACCTCCAGCTCGCGCGACGTCAGGCCGAGCGCCGCGGAGACGCCGCCGGCGAGCAGCGCTTCCACGCGCGCCACGTCCGGCGCCGCGCCCAGCTCCGCGAACGTGTCCCGCGCCGCCTCGAGCTCCTGCGTCGCCGAGTCGTCGTCGCCGAGCGCGCGGCAGGCGAGTGCGATCAGCGCCCGCGTGCGACCGCTCTCGTACGGCGCCTCGAGCTCCTGCCAGCCCCGGGCCGCGCGACGGAGCGCGGCGAGCGCGTCCGCGACCTCTCCCTCGGCGAGGAGGACGGCGCCCCACGCGTACGCGGCCGCAGCTGCGAGGAACTCGCTCCCGTACTCGTCCGCGATCTCCTGGAGCTCGACGCAGGCGGCTCGCGCGTCGACGCGCTCGTCGCGGCGGAGCGCGATCTCGACCGCCGCCGCGAGCAGGGCGGCGCGCCCGGGGCGATCAACGGTCTCGCCGAGCACGCGCCC
>DATHTC010000184.1:0-1984 GCA_035463735.1 Gaiellaceae bacterium
GATCGGGTTCCTGCTGGCGCGGCGCGTCGAAACACCGGGAGCGCCCCCGCTCGGGCTGGAGGCCGCTCTGGGAGTCGACCACGTCACGCTCGTGTCGGTCGGCCCGCTCGACCTCCAGTCACTCGATCATCTCCTCCGGACGCGCCTGGGCACGCAGTTCCTGCGCCCGACGCTGGGAAAGCTCCGGCGGGTGTCCGGCGGCAACCCGTTCTTCGCGCTGGAGCTCGGCCGCGCCCTGGTCGTGCGGGGCGGTCCGGTCGCGGCCGGAGACCCGCTCCCCGTTCCCGCAAACCTCCACGAGCTCGTCCGGGAGCGGCTCGCCGGGCTCCCCGCCGCGGCGCGAGAAGCAGCGCTCGTCGCCTCGGCGCTCTCGCGGCCGACAGTCGAGCTGGTGACGGGCGCCGACGGACGCCGACGCGGACCGGCCGCGCTCGAGGCGGCGGTGCGCGCCGGCATCATGGAGCTCGCGGACGACCGCATCCGGTTCTCGCACCCGCTGCTCGCGTCGGTCGTCTACGCAGAGGCGCCCCCGTCACGAAGGCGAACGCTGCTCGCGCGCCTCGCCGAGATCGTCGACGACCCGGACGAGCGCGCGCGGCATCTCGCCCTCGCCGCCGCCGGGCCCGACCGGCGGGTGGCCGACGCCGTCGAGGATGCCGCCCGGCGGGCACGGGCGCGTGGGGCCGCGCAGGCCGCCGCGGAGCTCTGGGAGCGGGCGCGAAGGCTCACGCCGCGCGGCGACCCCGACGGCTGGAAGCGGGCCGTGGAGGCCGCGGACTGCCACAGCCAGGCTGGCGACACGGATCGGGCGCGGGTCCTGCTCGAGGACGTCGTAGCGCGCCTTCCTCCCGGACACGACCGGGCGACTGTGCTCACCCGCCTCGCGTGGATCCGTGCGTTCACGGTCGGCTTCCACGCCGGCGCGGACCTGTTCCGAGCCGCACTCGCGGAGATCGGAGACGACCTCGCTTCCCGGATCGAGATCGAGCGAGGGCTCGCCTGGAGCATCCACGAGACGGGCGAGGTCGCGGCAGCGGAGCCTCATGCTCGTGCCGCGCTCGAGATGGCCGAGCGTCTCGGGGAGCCGACACTGCTCGCGAGCTCGCTCGCGGACATGGCCTTCTTCGAGACCGTCCGAGGACGCGGGATCCCGACAGCGCTCATCGAGCGCGCGATCGAGCTCGACAGCACGGACCAGTGGCGGCCGTTCCTCGGGCGCGTCCGACCCGTCTGGATCCAGGGGATGCTGCTCGAGTGGGCAGGCGAGCTCGACGCCGCCGGGGCGACGCTGGGTGCCCTTCGCGAGAGCGTGCTCGCCCAGGGCGACGAGCATTCGCTGGGCTACATCGCCTTCCACCTCGGTCGCGTCGAGTGCCTCGCCGGCAAGTGGGAGCTTGCGGCGCGCTTCGCCGACGAGTGCTTCCAGATCACCGTCCAGACCGGCCAGGAGGACGAGCGCCCGTTCGCGCTCGCCGTCAAGGCTCTCGTAGCCGCCCACCTCGGACGAGTGGCCGAGGCACGCGCCGCCACCGACGAGGGGCTGCCACTCGCGCTCGAGCTGGGAGTCGTCCCGGCGCACCTGGAGATGCTCGCGATTCGGGGCTTCCTCGAGCTCTCGCTCGGCGACGCGCACGAGGCTCACCGGTTCCTCGGGTCCCTCCCTCAGGCGGTGGCCGACGCAGGCTTCGGCGAGCCGGCACTCTTCCGCTTCCACGGCGACGCGATCGAGACGTTGCTGCTGCTCGGGGAGCAGGACGCCGCGGCGGCCGTCCTGGCCGAGCTCGAGGAGCAGGGCCGTATCACGGGGCGCGTGTGGGCGCAGACGATTGCGGGCCGCTGCCGCGCGCTCCTCGCGGCGGCGGCGGGCGACACCGACACCGCGCGTGCCGAGATCGACCGCGCGCTCGCGTTGCACGAGCGACTCCAGGAGCCGTTCGAGCGCGGGCGTTCCTTGCTTGTGCTGGGGACGCTGCAGCGGCGAGGC
>DATHTC010000185.1:0-5042 GCA_035463735.1 Gaiellaceae bacterium
GGTACCAGGTACGTACCAGGTACCGCCTCCGCGCCAGGACGCTTGCTGACGGCGTTTCCGGGGCACCCGGGGTGGCGACGCCGCCCTCTCCGGTACCAGGTACGTACCTGGTACCGGAGCGTTGCCTGGCAGGACGGGGAGGGTCGCGTCCTCCCTCCGGATGACGGCGATTCGCCGCCGGGCGTAGCCGAAGTTCGTCCTCCGCGCCGACGACGCGGCTCAGACGCCGCCGTAGCGTGCCGCTACACGGAACGACGACCACAGGAGCCACGCATGATCAACCCCGGAGACACGATCGCGAACCCCGTCACGGGCGAGCGGATGACCTTCCTCAAGACGTCGCGGCAGACCGGCGGCGAGTACGTGCTCGTCGAGGTGACGGTGGAGCCGAACGGCTTCGTCGCCTCGCCGCACCTGCACCCGAAGCAGGCGGAGCGGTTCGAGATCGTCGAGGGCGAGCTCGAGTTCCGGCTCGGACGCAAGACCGTGACCGCCTCCGCCGGCGACGTCGTCGTCGTCGAGCCCGGCACCGCCCACCGCTTCCGCAACGTCGGCGACACGGTCGCGCGCTTCACCTGCGAGGTCCGGCCGGCGCTGCAGTTCGAGCAGCTGCTGGAGACGATGTTCGCGCTCGCCGCGGACGGCAGGACCAACCGCAAGGGGATGCCGAACCCGCTGCGGCTCGCGGTCATCGCCGACGCGCACTTCGACGACGTCCGCCTGCCGTTCCCGCCCGCCTGGATGCAGCGCGCCGGCCTCAAGCTCGGCGCCCCCGTCGGCAGGCTCCTCGGCTATACCTCGACCTACGAGGCCGCGCCGGGCGACGCCGCCGTCGCCGCCTAGAGGGACGATGACGAACGGACTCACCACCGACTGGCTCGCGGCGCGGCTCGGCGAGCAGCCCGCGCGGATCGACGCGCGGCGCCGCGCCGGCGAGCTGGTCGGCGTCCGTCGCCCGGACGGGCAGCACGTCTACCCCGGCTGGCAGTTCGGGCCGGACGGGCGCCCGCACGCGCAGCTCCCGGCGCTCGTCGCCGCGGCTCGCGCGAAGGGCCTCGACGACGCGCGCCTCCACGAGCTGCTGACGCGGCGCGCCGGGCTGGTCGACTCGAGCCGCCCTGCCGACGCGTGCCGCCGGAGCGGCGACCTCGAGCCGGCGTTCCGCGCGCTCGAGCTCGTCTAGGGCAGCCGGACCTCGAGCACGTCGCCGTCGAGCGCCGTCGACCCGCCGAGTGCCGCGACGACGCGACCGGCGACGGCGGCGCCAAGGTCCCGCACGTTCTCGGCCATGACGACCGGCGCTGCGTCCGGCGTCACCGGCGAGAGCCGCACCACCGGTCCGTCGACGGCGAGGACGAGCCGGTCGAGGCCGCCGTGCCGGACGGCGCCCTGCGCGAGGCTCGCGAGCGCCCGCTCGGCGACGCCCGCGTCGAGCGTCGTCCGCGCGCCGGTCCCCCCGACCTCCACCTCCGCGCCGGTCACGCGCGCGGCAGCGGCGCGGGCCAGCTCGAGCGTGTCGACCTCGCGCGGAACCGGCTCCCACCGCCCGCCCTCGATACGCGCCACGAGTCCGAGGTCGTCGAGGAGCGCGGCCATCTGCTCGGAAGCGGTCGCCATCATCCCCAGGTAGCGAGGCAGCGGGTCGGGCAGGTCGTCGGTGCGGGTGAGCACGCGCGCGAACCCCTGGACGGTCGCGAGCGGCGTCCGCAGGTCGTGGCACGCCAGCGAGACGAGCGCCGCGAACGCGGTGTCCTGGCCCATGTCCGCTAGCGTTGCAGACCGATGCGGGACGTGCTGCACGAGGACCTCCAGGCTTCGCCGCCCGAGGTGCGGATCGGCCTCTCGCGCGCGGGCGTACGCGGGATCGAGAAGGCGATCCGCTTCCGCCACCGCGGCGTGGAGCGCCAGATCCCGGCCGAGATCGACTGTGTCGTCGACCTCGACCCGGCGCAGAAGGGCGTCCACATGTCGCGCTTCCCGGAGCTCTTCGAGGAGGCGATCGACGAGGTCGTGATCGGCGAGGCGCTGCTCGTCGAGGCGCTCGCGGAGCACATCGCGCAGCGCGTCGTCGGGCGCCAGGACGCGCTGCGCGCCGAGGTGCGCGTGCGGGCGCGGTACCCGGTGGAGCGGCGGACGCCGGTCACGGGGCTCGCGACGCAGGAGATGGTGACGCTCGTCGGCATCGCCGGCGCGTCGGAGCGCGCCGTGCGGCACGTGGTCGGGGTCGAGGCCACCGGGATCAACGCGTGCCCGTGCGCGCAGGGGCTCGTCCGCGGCCGTGCGGCCGAACGGCTGGCGGAGGCGGGGTTCGACGAGGACGCGGTGGCGACGATCCTGCGCCTCGTCCCGCTCGCGACGCACAACCAGCGCGGCCGCGGGACGCTCTACGTCGGCACCGACACGCAGCTCAACGCGGAAGATCTCGTGCTGATCGTGGAGCGCTCGATGAGCGCGCCGATCTACGAGCTGCTGAAGCGGCCGGACGAGCTGTTCGTCGTCGAGCACGCCCACCTCCAGCCGCGCTTCGTCGAGGACTCGGTCCGGGTCGCGCTCGCGGAGACGCTCGCGCTGTACCCCCACCTCGGGGACGCGGACTTCCTCCTGTCGCAGCAGCTGAACTTCGAGACGATCCACAACCACGAGGTGGTCGCGGAGCGATTCGGCACCGTCGGCGAGCTACGGGGGGAGCTGGAGAACGGCGGTCACCATCCCGCGCGCCACACCGAGCTGCGGGACTGGCTGGCCGGCGCCTGACGCTTATCCGCCCGCGACGCGTGCGGGCGTGTCCCGCCGGCGGCGGAGGGCGGCGCGCGGCTCCTGCCCGCGCAGCAGGCGGCCGATGTTCGGCCGGTGGAGCACGACGACGGCCGCGGCGACGACCCCCGCGAACGCGACCACGACCCACGGCTCGCCGTACAGCCACGCGACGGGCGGCATCGAGCACGCCGCGACCATCGAGGCGACGGACGCGTAGCGGAAGAGCGCGAAGCACACGAGCCACACCCCGAGCGCCGTCAGGCCGACGAGGGGCGCGATCGCGAGCGCCACGCCGCCGGCGGTCGCGACCGTCTTCCCGCCGCGGTGGAAGCCGAGGAAGAGCGGCCGCCAGTGCCCGGCCATCGCGGCGGCGCCGGCGAGGAGGCCCGTCAGGTCGTCGACGAGGAGCGCGCCGGCGAGGGCGGGGACGAACCCCTTCGCGACGTCGAGCACGATGATCGGGACGCCGAGGCGCCAGCCGTACGAGCGCCAGACGTTCGTCGCGCCGATGTTGCCGCTGCCCTTGCGGCGGATGTCCTCGCCCGTGACGGCCCGCACGACCCAGTAGCCGAACGGCATGGAGCCGGCGAGGTAGCCGGCGCCGATCAGCAGCAGGGTTGTCACGGCCCCCTACGTCGGGATGCCGTACTTGCCGACCCAGTCGTTCACGACCGCCCAGTCGAGGTTGTCGAGGAAGGCGTCGATGTACGAGGCGCGGTCGGTCTGGAAGTCGAGGAAGTAGGCGTGCTCGTAGACGTCGAGCGCGACGAGCGGCGTCGCGTTCCAGATCGGGAACGTGTTCTGCGCGTCGCCGACGTAGTTGAAGAGGCGCCCCTCGTCCCAGTCGTATGCCGTCCACGCCCAGCCGCGGCCGGCCATCCCCGTCGCCTTCAGGTCCTCGCGCCACTCGGCCGCGGAGCCGAAATCGCGCCCGATCAGGGCGCCGATGAGGCCGTCCGGGTCGCCCCCGCCGCCGCCGAGGTGCTCGAAGTAGATCTCGTGGTTCTTGATCCCGCCGACCGCGAACGACAGCTCGACCTTGAGCGTGCGCAGCTGCGAGTACGTCTGGTTGGCCGAGGAGCGGTCGACGGTCGCGAGCTCCGCGAGGATCTCGTTCCGCTTGCTCACGTAGCCCTGGTACAGCTTGTAGTGGGCCTCGATCGACGCGCGGGAGATGCCGTCGAGCTCGTACAGGGCCGGCTTCAGCTCGCGCGGGCTGATCTCCTCGAACTGGTGGACGAGCGTCGACACGGGCTCCCCTCTCCTCTCGTTTCGCGTCCGGGCGGGACGGGAGTCTACCGCCCTGCCCGTGCGCGTCAGCCCCGGATCCGCTGCGTGCCGCTCCAGGACTCGAGGTAGCCCGCGCCCGCCTGGTTGATCGTCATGAACACGCGGTACGTGCCGGCGGCGCGAGGCATGCGGAAGAGCTTCCCGGAGAGACGGCCGAGGCCGTAGCGGCGGATGCTCACCCACTGGCCGAAGCGGTTCCGGCGCTGGAGGTAGACCCAGCGACCGGCGTACGAGCGGTCGGCGGCGACGCGGGTCAGGAACCAGCCGCGCCGGCCCGGGAGGAGCGTGATCGCCGGCCGGACCTGCACGGTCACCGGCTGGCTCGTCGCGGTCCGGTAGCGGGCGGTGTAGCTCGTCAGGATCGTCGGGTGGAGCTGGGCCTCGAATGCCCCGCCGGCGACCGTCTGCACGACGGCGATCTGCACCGGCGAGGCGACGCCGTAGGGCTGGGCGAAGACGGCGACGCTCTCCCCCGCGCGCGCGCTGTTCACGACGCCCTGCAGCTTGATCTCCCCGCGGCCCCAGGTGAGGATCGGGACGTTGACGCCCAGCGAGACGGCAGGCGGCAGCCCTCGCACGATCACGGTCCCGCGCTCCCGGGGCTCGAGCGCGTCGCGGTAGCGGAACTGCCCCGACTCGCGGAACGTGAACGTGAACCGCTGGCCCGGCCGCAGCGTGGGCGAGGCGAATGCGCCGGTGTCCGAGACGACCTGGTGGTTCACGGTGTCGCGGTTGATCCACGTGACCGAGTCGTTCGCGGTGATCGTCACGCGGGCCGGGGAGAAGCCGCCGCGCAGGATCTCGACCGTCCTCGTGGCGGCGTCGGCCGGTGCGGCGAGGACGAGAGCCGCAGCCGCGAGCGGTGCCAGGAGCAGCGCGCGCATGTGGACTGTGTACCCGGTCCGGCACCTGCCGATGCGCGCGCGCGGGCAGCTTTACGTCCGCCTTGCAAAACGGCGGGTGCTATAGGTGACGCGTGCGCGCGCTCGTTACCG
>DATHTC010000186.1:0-3291 GCA_035463735.1 Gaiellaceae bacterium
TCGACCGAGGTCGCGAGGGGCAGCACCGCCTCCTCCAGCTCGGTGCGCAGCGTCCGGTAGCGGGTGAGGTCGTCCACCACGAGCGGAGCCTAGTGCGGCCGCGCGTCCCCGGCGAGCGCGGGCGCGGGCGTACGGCGGGTAGCCTCGCCCCGGTGACCGAGCCCATCGACGAGGCACGGGACCCCACGCGCCGGACGCGGCTCGCGAACGAGCGCACGTTCCTCGCCTGGTGGCGGAGCGGACTGACGGCGTTCGCGGTCGCGATCGGAGCCGGCAAGCTCGTCCCGGCGGTCGCGGACGACGTGGAGCCGTGGCCCTACGAGCTCCTCGGCTCGGGGTTCGGCGCGCTCGGCGCCGCCCTCAGTTGGCGATCGTGAACGGCAGCGAGGCCCGGGCGGTGTTCCCGTGCGCGTCCGCCGCCGACACCTCCAGGCGGTAGAGCCCGTTCGGGACGCGCCTGGTGCTCCACGTGCGTGCCACGTAGAACCGGTAGCGCCCCGGCTTTCCCGGCTTGTTCTGGCGCGTGCCCGGCGCGTACACCGTCGAGAACAGTCCCGCCGGGAGCAGCCGGTTGCGGAAGTCGATCGGCGCGTGCCACGGCCGCACGACCTTCCGCCCGCGCAACACGCGCCAGCGGAGCAGCGCCGGCGTCACCGGCAGCCCGTTCCACGGCGGCGGCGGCTGGAGCGGCGGCAGGTCCCAGGCGTCGACGACGACGTCCACCGCGCCCGAGACGGCCAGCGGCGACAGCTCCTTGCGCCCGCGGAAGAAGTGGATCCCGGCGATCCGCGGAGAGGTCGCGTCGACCCACGGCGTGAGCGCCCCCGGCCGGAGCGGGTTCCGGTAGCGGCCGCGCGAGCTCTCCGCGAAGTGGACGTGGGCCCACGGCGCCTCGACGTGGCCGAGGAGCTGGCGCCGGCGCACGTGCTGGCGGTGACGGACGACGGGGACGACGTGCCAGTACCCGAACGTCCGCCGGCTCTCGTCCGAGACGACCGAGACGGCGCGCCCGCCCTGGAGGTGCGCCGTGCCGCCCTCGACCGCGTACACGCCCGCGCCGTCCTTCGCGACGATGTCGACGCCGAAGTGGAACGCACGGGAGCGGCCGGAGACGCGCGGGTCGTTGAAGTAGCCGCGCACGGCGTGCATCCGGTGGAAGGGCCTGACGGGCCAGCAGTACGGAGCGCGCTTCGCGGGCACGGTGGCGAGCCTAGTGCAGCGCGATCGCGCGCTCCGCGATCGCGCGGCCGAAGGCGCGGTAGTCGTCGTCGGTCGCCGTCTCGCCGAGGAAGAGGTTGAAGCCGAGCGTGCCGGCGGCGGCGAGCTCGTCCGCGTACCCGGCGGCGCTGTACGGGTACCTGCTCGCGTAGGTGCCCAGCGTCGGCACGACGAGCCGCCGCGGGATCGGGCGCGGGCGGTCGGAGGCGTCCCGCATCCGGTCGGTGTGCGCGAGGCAGTTCGCCATCGAGTAGACGTCGCCGAACTCGTTCGGGTACGCCTGCGGCATGAACACGGCGCCCCCGTCCAGCCACGCCCAGTAGTCGAGCTCACGCACCCACGGCGCCGTCGCCGCGCCGAGGCCGGACACCGCCAGTGGCGCGCGCGGCGCCAGCCGGCGGAACTCGGCTACGAACGCCCGCGACTTCCCCGCGTTCGTCGCCCAGCCCTCGTACGCGACCTCCGCGTTCGCGACGTAGCCGTCGAGGTCGTAGCGGCGGCAGAGGTCGACCGCGAGCTGCGCCTCGGCCGCCGGGTCGCCCTCGAGCCACCCCCAGCCACACACGTAGACGCCGGCGCGGCGCCAGCCCTCGCGCCAGCCGGCGTCGAGGTGCGCGAGCGCGTCGGCGTTCGGCGCCGCGCCGTGGTGGAGCTTCGGGAAGACCGCGCGGAACCGCTGCTCGACGAGGAACGCCGCGCGAGACTCGGCGGTGAAGAAGCCGAGCGCGGTGTCGCCGAGCCAGACGCCGGCTACCCGAAAGGGCGGAGCTTGAGCGCCTCGACCTCCCGCCGCAGCTCGTCGTCGCCCGGCCGAGCCTCGACCGCCGCCCGTAGCTCCGCGACCTCGCGGCGGAGGTCGCGGAGCCCGTCGACGAGCGCGGGCAGCGTCCCGTCCACGTCCGGGTAGGCGAGCGGGTGCGGAAGCTCGGCGCCGTCGGGGCCTGCGATCGTGTCCGGAGGCACGTTCCTCGCGAACCCGTGCGCAGCCGCCCGCTCCTTCGTCTGCCCCCAGACGCGGTCGACCGCGGCCTTCTTGTCGGGCCGCTCCTCGAGCTCGAGCCGGCGGATCGCCTCGAGCCCGTCGTGCCGCCGCCGGTCCGGCATCGCCGCCTCCCCCTACTCGACGACGAATGTGATCCGGATCGTGACGCGGAACTCCGCGATCTTCCCGTCCTCGACGACCACGTTCTGCTCGGATACCCAGGCGCCCCGGATGTTGCGCAGGCTCTCGCCGCTCTTCTCGATCCCGTTGCGGACCGCGTCCTCGAAGCTCTCGGGCGAGCTGGCGGTCAGCTCGATCACCTTCGCGACGGACATGGCGCTCCTTTCTCCTACGTCGTCGGCGCCCACACGAGCGCCAGTTGCGTGACTCGCACGTCGGCCGCCTCGAGCCGGATCGAGACGGTCTCCACCTCCTCGGCCTTCGCCTTCCACTTCGCGTCGATCTCCGCGACCTCGTCGAGCAGCTCCTGCTCGAGGTCCTGCAGGTCGTCCGCGCGCTGGGCGACCTTCGCCTCCGCCGTCCGCCGCCGCTGCGCGGTCCGCTCGCTCATCCCGCGACGCGAGGCGGCGCCGCCGAGCGCGCTCCCGATCGAGCGCGCGCTTCGCCGCCCGCCGAGGATCGCCCCGAGCACGGCTCCCGCGCCCGCGATGAGCTCGGTGTTCGACCGCGACCGCAGGTCGACGTCCAGCTCCTCGACACGCCGCTGCGCAAGCTCCAGGGCCGCCTCGAGGCGGTCCTTCCTCGTCTCCAGCCGCTCCGTCACCTTCGCGGTCTCCTCGTCCGCGCGCGCCTGCGCCGCGTCGTCGCAGCGGCGGAGGAACTCCTCGCGGCTCTCGCCCGGGCGCGAGACGAGCTTCAGCGGCCGGTTGCGGAGGAGCTCGAGCGCCTGCCGGTCGACGAGGCGGCGCTCGATCCGGCGCTCGGCGTCTCTGAAGAAGGACGTCTCGCCGATCGGGGCCGCGGGCAGCACGTAGGCGCCGTCCCCCGGCGGCTCGGGTCGCAGGTCGCGGTCGTCGTAGTCGACGACCGTCTCCCGCTCGAGGTCGAGCTCGCCGTCGAGCGGCCCGTAC
>DATHTC010000187.1:0-2306 GCA_035463735.1 Gaiellaceae bacterium
GATCGCGCCGAGACGCTGGCCCACCACTACCTCAGCGCGCTCCGTCTCGGGAGAGGCGACGACGCAGATCTCCGCGGGCGCGCGCGCCGCGCGCTGGTCGCGGCAGGCGACCGCGCCTCGCGCCTCGATGCCTTCGCGGCCGCGGCGCGCTTCTACGGCGAGGCGGTCGAGCTCACGCCCGGCGACGACCCGGCGCTCCCGGAGCTCCTCTTCTGCTACGGGCGGGCGCTCTTCTTCGCCCGGATCGAGGGCGAGATGCCGCTGATGCAGGCCCGCGAGGCCTTCGTCGCCAGCGGCGAGCGCGAGCGGGCGGCCGAGGCGGAGGTGCTCCTCTACTCGCTCCGGGCCGCGCAGGGCGACGGCGAGGCGGCGGCCGGGCATCTCGACCAGGCGGCGGCGCTCGTGGCGGACGTGCCGGCGTCGCGGGCGAAGGCGCACGTGCTCGGCACCCGGGCCCGGTTCCTGATGCTCGCCGGCGAGGAGCAGGACGCGATCGCGGTCGGGCAGGAGGCGCTGGCGATGGCCGAGCAGCTGGGTGTCGACGACCTGCGCGCTCACGCCCTCGTGATCGTCGGCACCTCGCGCGTCACCGGCGGCGACGCGGGCGGACTCGACGACGTGGCCCGCAGCATCGAGATCGCGTCGGCGATCAACTCGGCCGAGGTCGTGCGCGCCCTCCGCTACCTCGGGGCCGGGTACACGCTGCTCGGCGACCTCCGCCGGAGCTTCCCGTTCATGGCCGACGGCCGCCGCGCCGCGGAGCGGTTCGGCGACGCGTTCAACAGCCGCTGGCTCCAGGCGGCACGGACGACGGAGCTGTACTGGACGGGGCGCTGGGAGGACGCGCTCGCGGACGCGAACCGGTTCGTCGCCGAGACGCAGGCCGGCGCGCCGCACTACATGGAGAGCGTCTGCCGGTTCGTCCGAGGGCAGGTCGCGCTCGCGCGCGGGGACGCGGTGGCGGCGCTCGGGGACGCGGCGGTCGCGCTCGAGATCGCGCGGGCGTCGACCGACGAATGGCTGGTCGCGCCGGCGATCGCGTTCTGCGCGCGCGCCGCCACGGCTGCCGGGGAGCCCGAGACGGGGGTGCAGCTCGCCGACGAGCTCCTGCGCCTGGTCGAGGCACGCCGGCCGATCGCCTCGTACTGGGCGCCGGACCTCGCCGCGGCGCTCGCTCTCCTCGGCCGGAGCCGCGACCTGCTCACGGCGACGGCCGGGATCGAGCGGCCGACGCGCTGGCTCGCCGCGGCCGCCGCGTTCGCCCGCGGCGAGTTCACTGCCGCGGCCGGCGTCTACGCGCAGATCGGCTCCCGCCCCGACGAGGCGTACGCGCGCCTGCGCTCCGGCGAGCCGTCGGAGGTCGCGCGGGCACTCGCGTTCTTCCGCGAAGTCGATGCCGCCGGCTATGCGGCCGAGGCCGAGCGGCTGCTCCCGGCGGCGTAGCCGTTGGGACGCTCCCCGCTCAGACGCTCGTCCCCTCGTCCTGCAGCCGCCGGCGGCAGCCGGCGCAGATGCCGTCGGTCGTCGGCAGCGAGCGCGTCTCGGCGTCGAGCTGGTCCGGCGTGCGCCAGCGGCCGCGGTCCCAGCAGCGGCCACACCAGGCGCAGCGCCGCACGAGCCGGACGCGGGGCGGGACGGCGACCGGTTCCATGCGTCGATGCTGACGCCCGGCGTCTTCCTCGGCAATGGGCCGTTCGGCCCATTTACGGTGCAGGCCACCTCCGGGCGGAGGCGCGAGAGCTGGTTGCCCCGGGCCGGTCGGCCGTGTCTCGGACTGCCGGCTTCAGCGGCGCGTCGCGGATCGGAGGCGCGCCGTGTTTACGCGGCCGGCGCGGCGGAACACACACCTCCTGCCGCGCCTTCCTGGTGCGGCTCTTCGAGGAGGAGGGGTCATGGCTGCGGATGCAGTTCGCAGTGGGAGTGCTCGTGGCGGTCCCTTTGCTCGCCTGACGACGGAGACGAAGCAGGCGTTCAAGACGACCGAGTTCTGGATGACGCTGGCGATCATGGGCGGGATCCTGATCGCGTCCGCGTTCATCGGCGACGACGACAGCGGCGGAGGGGGCTCTGGCGGCGGTGACGTCTTCAATGCGTGGCGCGCCTGGCTCCTCGTGACCGGGATCGGCGCGGCGTACGTGATCAGCCGTGGGCTCGCGAAGGCTGGGAGTCGCGACCCGTACTGGTCTGACCTCAGCACCGACCTTCCCGGGAGCGATCGCGACGCCGACCAAGACCGCGACCTGACGCGCGCAACCGAGCGAGATCGGGACCGCGTCTAGCGCGCAACGACCGACGGCGTGGGCGGC
>DATHTC010000188.1:0-2493 GCA_035463735.1 Gaiellaceae bacterium
TCGGAGCCCGGGGGGACGAGGTGGAAGGCGTCGCAGAGGTGGCGGCCGACGGAGCGCGCGGACATGTCCGTCCCGACGAGGCGCACCTGGCGCTCGCCGTTCTCGCGCAGCGCGCGCAGGAGCGCGGCGGTGCCCGGCGCGCCGGACGCGGAGACGAGGACCGTGACCGGCCTCACTGCAGCGCCGCCTCGAGCTCGCGACGGTGCTCGCGGACCCACGCGGCGTTCGCCCGGATCTTGGCGCCGCTGCCCGCGTCCCACATCTCCCGCCACCCGGGCCGGCGCTCGACGGCGCCGAGCCGGTGGTGGAGCGCGTAGCCGTGCTCGCGCATCTCGAGCACCCGGTCGACGAGCCGGGCGCGATCGCCCGCGTCGAGCCCGTAGCCGTCGCAGACGGCGCGCGCCCGCCTCGCGCGGTCCGTGGGGGCGAGATCGTCCGGCCCGTCCGCGCGCAGCGGCGCCCAGTTGTAGGCGGCGCCTGCGACGTCGATGAGGTGGTCGCCGGGGCCTGCGAGGTCCCAGTCCACGAGCGCGGCCGGGACGCCGTGGCGGAGGATCACGTTGGGCGGGAACAGGTCGCCGTGGCAGACGAGCGGCCCGTCGAGGCCGTCCGAGAACCAGCTCGCGTCGGGCGGGCGCTCGAACTCGCGCTGGGCGGCGTGCATGCGGCGCAGGAGCGCGCCGACACCCGCGGCTGCCTCGTCGTCCCGCGGGAGGTCGAGCGCCGCCTCCCCCTCGACGTAGGAGAGGATCTCGCGGCCCTGCTCGTCGATCCCGAGGAAGCGCGGGGCGCCGTCGAACCCGACCGCCTCGAAGTGCCGCAGCAGCGAGTGCACGGCGTCCGACCAATGCCCGACGGGCCGGCGGACGGTGTCGCGCACGCGCACGACGACGTTCAGGTCGCCGCCGAGGAGCCGCTCCTCGCTCACGAGAGGTCGATCCGGTCGTGGGCGAGGTGGGTCAGCCGGGCCTCGCGGTCGGCCTCGAGGAAGGCGAGCATCGTCTCGCGCATCGTCTCGCCGGGGTAGACCCAGATCTCGGGATGGACGAGCAGCTGGAGCCAGGGCGGGTCGCGGCGCGCGAGTCCCTCGCGCGGAGAGCCGTGCCGCCAGCGCTGGTTCGAGTCCGAGCGGTAGTGGGCGGGGTCGAACCACGGCGGCTCCATGACGTTCGCGGCCCCGTCGACCGGTGCGGCCATGTACGCGGGGTCGGGGTTGTGCCAGGCGAGCACCCGGTCGAAGCGGTCGTCCAGGTCGACGTGCGGGTGGACGGCGTGATGGCCGACGGCGTGGCCGAGCGACCGTAGCTCCGCGAGCGCGCGCTCCCCCTCGGACGAGGCGAGGTTGTAGAAGACGGACCGCGTCATCAGCAGGTACGTCGCCTGTACGCCCATCTCGGCCTCCAGCCGCGCCATCGCGAGCGCCGCGTCGAGCGAGAGGTCGACGTCGTGGCGGAGGAACAGGTCGCCCGCCTCCGGCTCCCGGTCGAAGCGGCGGAACGCGTACCCACCCTCCTGCGCCGCCTCGAGGAGGAGCTCGTACTCGCGCATGTCGAACCGGTCTGCCATTACGACGCGAAAGTGGACAAGTAACAGACTGTTGCTTTGTCGTTCTCGAACAGCACGCCGGACTGCGCCTCTCGCGGAACGATGCGGTCTCCGGAGGTGCGACCGGGGTTGAAACCCGACAAGTGACAGTCTGTTACTTGCACGGTTTCAACGCACACGGTCACGCGGCCGCGACCTCGACGTCGAGGAGGCCCGCTGCCGCCTCCGCGCGCTCCAGGGCCTCCACCGACGTCTCGCCCGTGGCGATCACGTAGCCCCGGCGGTCACCGTCGAGCCGCACGGGGCGGATCGTCTCGCCCACCTGGAGGTACATGTCCGCCTGCACGACGCCGGGAAAGGCGCGCACGCGGTCGAGGCCCGAGAACGACACCACCTCGCCGGTCGGGAGCGGCCCCGGCTCGGCGGTCAGGAACCGGATCGCGAGCGGACGGCGGTAGCGCGGGAACGCCAGCTCGTCCGGCACCTCGACGCCCAGCGCCTGCCGCAGCGCGATCTCGACGAGGTCGATGCCGACCGCATGGCGCGCGAGGTCGGCCATCTGGCCGCCGGGAATGCGCGCCGCCACCTCCACCACGCCGACGCCGCCTTCAGGCGAGACGAGCAGCTGCGGGAACGCGATCCCGTCCCGCAGGCCGAGCGCGTGCACGGCGTGGACGGCCAGGCGCTCCGCTTCGGCGAGCACGTCGCCGTAGATGGACGCGGGGTAGACGTGGATCCAGCCGACGCCGAAGCCGATCCCCGGCGGGCGCAGCGGGTCGGAGAGCGTGAGCACGTGTGCCTCCCCGCCCCGGGCCAGCACGAGCCCGTTGAGCTCGAGGCCGTCGTGGAAGCGCTCCACGATCGCTTCCTCCGTCGGCGATTCCGCGCGCGCGACGTGCAGGTGGGCGAGCAGGTCGTCCTCGGAGTGGAGCAGGAAGAGCCCGCGCT
>DATHTC010000189.1:0-5608 GCA_035463735.1 Gaiellaceae bacterium
CGCACCTCTCCGAGGGGCTGCGCGAGCTCGTCGGGCGTGTCGTGGAGGAGGGGTGCGACGACGAGGTCGCGGCGCACGCCGAGGTGCTTCTCGGCCAGCTTCGAGAACGACGCGGCGATCCGGCGGAAGATATCGAAGTCCGTCTTCGTCTCCCACGGCGGCGGAATCGCCGGGTTGAAGGAGTTGACGAACGGATGGAGATCGGTGCTCGAGAGGTCGTGCTTCTCGTACCAGGTGGCTGCCGGGAGGACGACGTCCGAGTAGAGCGCCGACCCGTTCATGCGGAAGTCGATCGTCGTGAACAGGTCGAACTTGCCGACCGGCGCCTCCTCGCGCCAGACGACGTCGCGCGTGCGGAGCTCCGGGGGCGCCTCCTCGTTGCGGACCGCGGCGTCCTCGACCCCGAGCACGTGGCGGAGGAAGTACTCGTGCCCCTTCGAGGACGAGCCGAGCAGGTTCGCGCGCCAGAGCGTCAGCACCCGCGGATGGCAGGCCGGGGCGTCCGGGTCCTCGGCCGCGAAGCGCAGGCGGCGCGCCTTCAGCTCGCGCACGAGGTACTCGGGCACCTCCAGCCCCTCGGCGGCCGCCTCGTCGCAGAGGTCGAGCGGGTTGCGGTCGAAGCTCGGGTACGACGGCATCCAGCCGAGCCGCGCCGACAGCGCCACGGTGTCCGCCAGGTGGAGGTCGCGGAGCGTGCCGCGGCCGAGCGTCGAGGCGTACTCGCCCGCGCGCGTGCGCTGGTAGCGGAACTGGTCGCTCATCAGGAACCAGTACGGCGTCGTCGCCTGCTGGCGCGGCGGCCGCACCCAGTCGCCGGCGAACGCCACGGTCGCCCAGCCGGTGATCGGGCGCACCTTCTCCTGGCCGACGTAATGCGCCCAGCCGCCGCCGTTCACGCCCTGACAGCCGCACAGGAGCACGAGCGTGAGGATCGAGCGGTAGATCTGGTCGGAGTGGTACCAGTGGTTCGTCCCCGCGCCGAGGACGATCATCGAGCGGCCGCCGGAGCGCTCCGCGTTGCGCGCGAACTCGCGCGCGACCCGGATCACCCGGCCGGGGTCGACGCCGGTGAACGGCTGCTGCCACGCAGGCGTGTACGGCTCCGGGTCGTCGTAGTCGGCCGGCCAGTCGCCCGGGAGGCCCTCGCGCGCGACCCCGAGCTGACCGGCGAGCAGGTCGAAGACGGTCGTCACGAGCATCCCCCCGACCCGCTTCGCGGGAACGCCGCGCCGCAGCGCGCCGCCGCTCTCTCCCGTCCCCACGTCGAAGCGCGGCAGGTCGACCGGCACGCGCTCGTCCTCGCGGCCGAGCAGCGTCAGCGCCGGCCGGAGCCCGGCGAGGTCGAGGTTCCAGCGGCCCGCGCCCTCCTCGCCCCAGCGGAACCCGATCGAGCCGTTCGGCACCGCCGCCTCGCCAGTCGCCTCGTCGAGCACGACGGTCTTCCACTCGGCGTGCTCGCTCTCCTCGCCGAGATCCGAGGCCCGGAGGAACCGGTCGGTGACGTAGGCGTCGCCCCGGGCGCGCAGCGTCACGAGGAAGGGCATGTCGGTGTAGCGCCGGAGGTAGTCGTCGAACCGCGGCACGCGGCGCTCGACGTGGAACTCGCGGAAGATCACGTGCGCCATCGCCAGCGCGAGCGCGCCGTCGCTCCCCGCCTCGGCGTTGAGCCAGTGGTCGGCGAACTTCGTGTGCCCCGCGTAGTCGGGCGAGACGACGACGACCTTCTGCCCCCGGTAGCGCGCCTCCGCGAGGAAGTGCGCGTCGGGCGTCCGCGTCTGCGGGATGTTCGAGCCCCAGAGGACGATGTAGCTCGCGTCCCACCAGTCGGCCGACTCGGGCACGTCCGTCTGGTCGCCCCAGATCTGCGGCGAGGCGGGCGGCAGGTCGGCGTACCAGTCGTAGAAGCTGAGGCAGACGCCGCCGATCAGCGAGAGGAAGCGCGTCCCCGACGCGTACGAGACCATCGACATCGCCGGGATCGGCGAGAAGCCTGCGATCCGGTCGGGCCCGTACCGCTTCGCCGTGTGCACGTGCGCGGCGGCGACCAGCTCCGCCGCCTCCTCCCACGAGGCCCGCACGAAGCCGCCCTTCCCCCGCTGGGACTTGTAGCGGCGCGCCTTCTCCGGGTCCTCGACGATCGCCGCCCACGCCTCGACCGGGTCGCCCGTGCGCGCGCGCTCCTGGCGGTAGAGGTCGAGCAGCACGCCGCGCACGTACGGGTACTTCACGCGCAGCGGCGAGTAGAGGTACCAGCTGAACGACGCGCCGCGGGGGCAGCCGCGCGGCTCGTACTCCGGCATCTCGGGCCCGTTCGACGGGTAGTCGGTCTGCTGCGTCTCCCAGGCGACGATCCCGTCCTTGACGTGGATCTTCCACGAGCACGAGCCGGTGCAGTTGACGCCGTGGGTGGAGCGGACGACCTTGTCGTGCTGCCAGCGGTCGCGGTAGGTCGACTCCCAGGCGCGGCCGTGCGGCACGAGCTCGCTCCACGTGCCGCCCCCTGAGAGGCGGCGGAAGAAGCGGGGCCGGCGCTCAGGCACCGGCTTCTCCGCGGAGCTCGCCGGGCGGTGCGGTGCGCAGCAGCCAGACGGTGAGCGCGAGGCACGCGGTCGTGAACAGGAGCAGGCCGACGAAGCCGAGCGCGTACGTGTCGAAGACGTCCTTGACGACGCCCATCAGGAGCGGCGGGAAGAAGCCGCCGAGCCCGCCCGCGGCGCCGACGATCCCGGTCGCGGCGCCCGGGTTGTCCGGGAACTCGGCCGGGACGAGCTTGAACACCGCCCCGTTGCCCGCGCCGAGGAACGCGCCCATTGTCAGGCAGGCGACGGTGACTGTCACCCAGGTGGGGTCGCGGGCGATCGCGGCGAGCACGCCCGCGTCCACGGCGATCCCGGCGAACGCGAGCACGAGCACGGGGTAGGCGCCGAAGCGGTCGGCGAGCCAGCCGCCGACGGGCCGCGCGAACGTGGCGACGAGCGTGAACCCGGCTGCGCGCAGGCCGGCGTTCACGAGCGAGATGTCGAACCAGTCGACGAGCAGCTTCGGGAGGAAGATCGCCATCGCGACGAAGCCGCCGAAGGTGACGAAGTAGAAGAGCGCGAGCCGCCACAGGCGCCAGCCGGCGCGGAGCACCTCGCGGTAGCGGGGCGGCGCCGCGGCGCGTGGCGCGTCGGTGGCCATCATCCAGAAGAGCGCGGCGCCGCCGACCAGCACCGCCGCCGCGATCCAGCCCAGCGCGGGGCGGCCCCACCCGTCGACGATCGCGGGGGCGCTGAAGGCGGCGACGGCGGTGCCGATGTTCCCCATCCCGTACACCCCGACCGCGAACCCCTGCCGCTCCTTCGCGTACCAGCCGGCGACGAACGGGACGCCGACCGCGAACGACGACCCGGCGAGGCCGAGGAAGAAGCCGACGCCGACGAGCGACCAGTACGAGTCGGCGTAGCCGAGCAGCAGCGCCGGCGGGGCGGAGGCGGCGAGGAGGAGCGCGAACATCCGCCGGCCGCCGTAGCGGTCGGTGAGCGCTCCCACGGGGATGCGGAGCAGCGAGCCGAGCACGACCGGGACGGCGACGAGGAACGCCGTCTCCGTGCTCGAGAGCGCGTAGTCGTCCTCGAAGCGCTTCGCGAGCGGTGCGATCAGACCCCAGGCGGAGAAGCAGAGTGCGAACGCGACGGTGGCGAGGACGAGGTTCCGGGCCGCGTCGCGCGCAGGGCCGGAGCTGCCGGAGCGCATCGACCCGACCGTAAGGGCGCCGTCGCCGCGCGGGATACCGGGCGATTACGGAGCGCGCTGCGGGAAACTACCGAGCGCGGCTCCGCCGCGGGTCGAGCGCGTCGTCGAGGCCGTCGGCGACGAGATTCGCGGCGACCGCGAACACGGCGATCGCGATGCTCGGGAGGACGACCTCCCACAGCCGGCCGTGCAGGATCCCGTCCTGGGCGATGTTCCCCCACGTCGCCGCTGGCGGGTTGAGCCCGAGCCCGAGCGTGGAGACGAACGCCTCGTTGAGGATCACCGCCGGCAGCTCGAGCAGTGCCGCCACCAGGACGACGCCGACGGCGTTCGGCAGCAGGTGGCGGGCGACCACGTGCCGCCGTCGCGCGCCGACCGCGTGCGCTGCGCGGACGAACTCGCGGCGGCGGAGCGAGACAAGCTCCGTCCGCACCAGGCGCGCCGTCACCATCCAGCTCGTGATCGAGAGCGCGAGGATGAGCGTGAGCTCGTTCGTGCGTAGGCCCGCGATCACGAGGATGATCACGATCACCGGGAAGCGCGGGATCGCGAGCAGACCGTCGAGGACGCGCATCATCGCCGCGTCGACGCGCCCGCCGAACGCGGCCGCGAACGCGCCGTAGCCGACGCCCAGGACGAGGATGACGCCGAGCGCGGCCGCGGCGATCGCGAGCGAGGCGCGGCCGCCGAGCGCGAGACGCTCGAGCAGGTCGCGGCCGAAGAAGTCGGTCCCGGCCGGGTGCGCGGGGGACGGAAGCTGCTCGCGCTGCGAGAAGTCGATCTCGTACGGGTCGTACGGGAGGAGCGGCGGCGCGAGCAGGCAGAAGAGCACGAGCGCGACGAGGACTCCCGCCGCCGCCAGCGACCGCGGGTGCCGGGAGAACCGGCCGGCGGCGTCGCGCCAGAAGCCGCGGTGGCGCGGCTGCGGCGCCTCGCAGGCGGCGGCGGTCACCAGCGCCGCTCCCGGAGGCGCGGGTCCAGCGCGGCCGCGGCGATGTCGGCGACGAGGTTCGCCAGGATCACGACCAGCGCGAGCACGACCGTCAGCCCCATCACCATCGGGTAGTCGCGCCGCTGCGCCGCGTCGATGAAGTAGCGAGCCGCGCCCGGGATCTCGAACGACGACTCCACGAAGAACGCAGCCGTGACGAGCAGTGCCAGCGTCGGCACCGCGGCGGCGAGGAACGGCACGAGCGAGTTCCGCAGCACGTGCACCCCGACCACCCGCCCGCTTCGCAGGCCCTTCGCGCGCGCGGTGCGGACGAAGTCCTGGCCGAGCGTCTCCACCAGGCCCGCGCGGACGACCCGCGCGACGTAGCCGGCCGGCGCGAGCGCGAGCGTGACCGAAGCCGCGAGCTTCGTCCCCCACGACGACCACCCCGGCTCGATCACCTGCCAGTCCCGCACCAGGTACGTCGAGAGCACCTCCGAGAACAGGAACACGGGCACGACGAGCAGCAGCGTCGATACCGACGTCAGCAGCGCGTCGAGCCGGGACCCGCGGCGGAGCGCCGCGACCACGCCGAGCGTGCCCCCGAGCGGGATCGCCCACAGGATCGCGAGGGCGGTGAGCTGGAGCGTGACCGGAATCTGCTCGTTGACGACCTGGTCGACGGTCACGTACCGGTCCGTCAGCGAGGGGCCGAAGCTCCACGTCGCGACGTGCTTCACGTAGTTCGCGAACTCGACGTACCACGGCTCGTCGAGGCCGTAGAAGCGCGTCACCTCGATCACGAGCGGCTGCGGGAGACCGCCGAACTCGAGCCGGAAGGGGCTGCCGCCGATCCCGCGCATGAGCGCGAACGTCACGAGCATGACGAGGAGCAGCAGCGGAGGCGTCCAGAGGACGCGCCTGACGACGTAGCCCAGCATC
>DATHTC010000190.1:0-4051 GCA_035463735.1 Gaiellaceae bacterium
TCTCGATGTCGTTCTTCACGAACGGCGGCGCGGAGGCGAACGAGAACGCGATCAAGCTCGCCCGCTGGTACACCGGCCGGCACAAGGTGATCGCCCGCTACCGCTCCTACCACGGGGCGACGGCGGGCGCGATCACGTTGACGGGCGATCCGCGCCGCTGGGCGGCCGAGCCGGGGATCCCCGGCGTCGTGCGGATGCTCGACCCGTACACGTACCGCTGCCCCGCCGGGCACCCGGACCCGTGCCCGGTGTGCACGGGAGCGCCGCACTTCGAGGAGATCCTCGAGTACGAGGGTCCGCATACGGTCGCGGCCGTCATCCTCGAGACGGTCACGGGCACGAACGGGGTGATCCCACCTCCCGACGGCTACCTGCAGGCGATCCGCGAGACCTGCGACCGGCACGGGATCCTGCTGATCTGCGACGAGGTCATGGCCGGCTTCGGCCGCACCGGCCGGTGGTTCGGCGTCGACAACTGGGACGTCGTCCCCGACATCATGACCGTCGCGAAGGGGATCAACTCGGGCTACGTCCCCATCGGCGCGATGGTGATCCGCGAGCCGATCGCGCGCTGGGTGCGCGACAAGTACTTCGCCGGCGGGCTCACGTACTCTGGGCATCCGCTCGCCTGCGCGTCCGCGGTGGCCTCGATCGAGGCGTTCCAGGAGGAAGGGATCGTCGAGCAGGCGGCGGCGAGCGGCGAGCTGTTCCGCGAGCGGCTGCACGGGCTCGCGGAGCGGCACCCGTCGATCGGCGACGTGCGCGGGCTCGGCTGCTTCTGGGGGCTCGAGCTCGTGCGCGACCGCGAGACGCGCGAGCCGCTCGTCCCGTACAACGCGACCGGCGAGGCCGCGGCACCGGTGATGCGGGTGGCGAAGGCGGCGCTCGAGCGCGGCCTCTACCTGATGGTGCACTGGAACGTGATCATGGTCTGCCCGCCGCTGACGATCACGCCGGACGAGCTCGACGAGGGCGTCTCGATCCTGGACGAGGCCCTGTCGGTCGCGGACGAGTACGCGGGCTAGCCACCGGACGCCGTCCCGGAACGCCGCCGTGCCGCGGCGTACCAGGTACGTACCTGGTACCGGGCTGGAACGGCGCGCCACCGGCGGCGAGCCGCAACGGGGCTTCAGCAGCGGGGTTCCGGCGCGCGCGGTACCTGGTACGAACCTGGCACCGAGGTGGCGTCACTCGAGTGCGCGGCGCACGGCCTCCTCGAGCCCGACGGGCTCGACCGAGAACGCCTCGCGGGCGCGCTCGTCGCGCACGACGGAGTCGTGCTCGAGGGACTCGACGAGCTGCGCGGCCGCGAGCGCCTGCTCGGGCGCGAGCCCCGTGAGCACCTCCGGGAGGTCGGACAGCGAGAGCAGCCGGGGCGGCGCGGGGACTGTCACGAACCGCCGCTCGAGCCCCGCCCGGCGCGCGTACTCCTCCATCACCTCGCGGTACGTGACGCGGTCTGCGCCGCCGATCTCGTAGACGCCCGCCTCGGCGTCGGCCGCCTCCACGAGGTAGGCGACGACGTCGTCGGCAGCGATCGGCTGGCAACGGTTGTCGACCCACGACGGCAGCGTGAGCACCGGCAGCGTGTCGACGAGCATGCGGATCGTCTCGAACGAGAGCGAGCCTGCTCCGATCACGATCGACGCCCGGAGCTCGACCGTCGGCACGTGCTCGCGCAGCGCCTCGCCGACCGCGAGCCGACTGGCCATGTGGTCGGACACGACCGCGGTGTCCTCGTGGACGAGGCCTCCCAGGTAGACGAGGGTGCCCACTCCGGCCTCACGCGCCGCCGCGCCGAAGGTCCGCGCCGCGCGCAGCTCCTCCTCGCCGAACGAGCCGCCGCTCCCGAGCGAGTGGACGAGGTAGTACGCCGTCTCGGCACCGGCGAGCGCCTCCCGCAGCGAGGCGTCGTCGAGGACGTCCGCCCGGACGACCTCCGTCCCCTCCGCCGCATCGAGCTTCTCCGGCGTCCGCACGGCCGCGCGCACCTCCCGGCCTTCGCGCTCGAGCGCACGCAGCAGGCGCCCGCCGACGTGGCCGGTCGCGCCGGTGACGACGATCACGCGGTCGGGCGCTCCTCGACCAGGCGCCGCAGCCTGTCGAGCGCGGCCTCGTTGCGCCGCGAGAGCGCCGCGTCCGAGAGCTTCGTGTGCGCCGCCTCGAGCACTCCCTCCACCGGCTCTTCCCGCATCACCACGCGCGTCCCCGCGGCGCTCGCCTCCAGCTCAAGCTCGATCGCGACCTCACCGAGGGACGGCACGAGCGCGCGGAGGACGAGCCGGCGCGGCGGCTCCGACTCGACCACCTCCGTCACGCCGGCGACGGTGAGCGGACCGGCGCCGGCCTCGTAGCGCAGCGTCGCTCCCTCCGCCGGCCACGAGGGGTCGAGCTCGTCGGTCTCGGCCGCCCCCACCACCCAGTCCGCGTAGCGTTCGGGGTCGGCGAGCACCGCGAAGACGGCCTCCGGCGCGGCCGCGACCTCGATCTCGTTCACCGCCATGGACTCGACGTTTCCAGGACAGCCCCTCGGCAAAACCCGTGCCCATGCCTGACGCGGTCGTGATCGGCGCCGGGCCGAACGGACTCGTCGGAGCGAACCACCTCGCCGACGCGGGCTGGTCCGTGCACGTGCTCGAGGCCGAGGCCACGCCCGGGGGCGCCGTTCGCTCCGCCGAGCTGACGGAGCCAGGCTTCGTCCACGACGTCTTCAGCGCCTTCTATCCGCTCGCCGCAGCGTCGCCGGCGCTGACGACGCTCGAGCTCGAGCGCTGGGGGCTGCGGTGGAGGCACGGCCCGCTCGTGGTGGCGCACCCTTCTGCAACGGAGGGGACGTGCGTCGCGCTCTCCCGCGACCTCGACGAGACGGCGGCGTCGCTCGAGGCGTTCGCGGCGGGGGACGGCGACGCGTGGCGCCGGCTGTATCGGCTCTTCGAGCGCCTGCGCCCCCACCTCCTGCGAGGGATGACGACGCCGCTCCCGCCCCTTCGCGCGACCGCCGGGGTCGCCGCCGTGCTGCGCGGCGACCTGCCACGGTTCGTGCGCACGTCGATCCTCGGGATCCGCCGCTTCGCGGAGGAAGAGTTCCGCGGCGCGGGCGCGGCGCGGCTGCTGGCCGGCAACGCGCTCCACGCCGACCTCAGCCCCGAGGCGCCGCCCGGCGGCTTCTTCGGCTGGTTCCTGACGGGGCTCGGGCAGGCGGTGGGCTATCCGTTCCCGGAGGGCGGCGCGCAGCGCCTGACTGACGCGCTCGTCGCCCGGCTCCGCGACCACGGCGGAGAGGTCAGCTGCGGCGCGCGCGTCACGCGCGTCGTCGTGCAGCGCGGCCGCGCCGTGGGCGTGGAGACGGCCGACGGGACGCGGGTGACGGCCACGCGAGCGGTGCTCGCCGACACGATGCCGGGGATGCTCTACCGCGAGCTGCTGGACCCGGCGCACGTGCCGCTACGGCTCGCGCGCGACCTCGAGCGGCTCCAGCTCGACGCAGCCACCTTCAAGCTCGACTGGGCGCTCGACGGGCCGATCCCCTGGCGCGACGAGGAGGCGCGGCGGGCCCCCGTCGTCCACGTGGCCGACTCGGTCGACGAGCTGACGCAGTCGACGGCGGAGCTGGCGCAGGGTCTCGTCCCCGCCCGCCCGTTCCTCGTCTTCGGCCAGTACGCGTTGGGGGGCGCGGGCGACACGAGCCGCTGCCCCGACGGCGCCGAGGTCGCGTGGGCGTACACACACCTCCCGCATCACGTTCGCGGCGACGCCGCCGGCGAGCTGAGCGGCCGCTGGGACGAGAGCGAGGCGGAGCGGTTCGCGGAGCGGATGGAGGAGCGGGTCGAGGCGCTCGCGCCGGGGTTCCGGGCGCTCGTCCGCGCCCGCCACGTGCTCACGCCGCGCGACCTGGAGGAGCGGGATGCGAACCTCGTCGGCGGCGCGCTCAACGGCGGCACTGCGCAACTCCACCAGCAGCTCTTCTTCCGGCCGACGCCGGGGCTGGGGCGGCCGGAGACGCCAGTCGCGCGCCTCTACCTCGCCTCCGCGGCCGCCCATCCCGGCGGCG
>DATHTC010000191.1:0-6472 GCA_035463735.1 Gaiellaceae bacterium
AGGCGAGTCGGCGGCGTGCCCGTGACAGGGCTGCGCCGGCGTCGAGGTGCGGCCGCCAGGCGCCGACGAGCACGGCGAGGATGCCGACGGCGGTCGCCGCCACGGCGCCGAGCGCCGCCCACAGGAGACCGAGCGACGCGAGCAGGGCGACCCAGAGGAGGCCGATCCCCGCGAGTGCTCCGCTTCGCCGTGCCGCGCGCTGCGCGGCCGGATCCTCGAACGTCACCGGTGGCACCCCCCTTTCGGCAGCGACGTCGGAGCCCGCTTCGCGGCACCGTAGCGCTCTCCTCCCTCGGGCGTCGCAGCCGTTCGTACGTACTTTTCGCCACCGCGCCGTCACGGCGCGCCCCGATGGCGCGGTCGCCCTCCCCGTCCAATGTTTCACGCAAAGCGACGGAAGGGGTTCCCATGGCAGTCACGCTCGAGCCGAGGACGGAGGCTCGCGCCGCGCCGCCGCCCCCCGCGCCGGCGCTCGCGCCGGCGATCGTGGAGGCGCGCGCCGTCCAGAAGACCTACGACACCGGGAAGGTGCAGGTCCACGCGCTCCAGGGCGTCACGTTCGCGGTTCCGGCCGGCCAGATGGTCGCGATCATGGGGCCGAGCGGGTCCGGGAAGACGACGCTCCTGAACTGCCTCTCCGGTCTCGACGCGATCGACGGGGGCGAGGTGCTGATCGAGGGCGTCGCGCTGAGCGCGATGTCTGACCGCGAGCGCACGGACTACCGCGCGCGCCGCATGGGCTTCGTCTTCCAGTTCTACAACCTGATGCCGGTGCTCACCGCGGTGGAGAACGTGGAGCTGCCGCTCCTCGTCGCGCGCGTGCCGGCGCGGGAGGCCCGACAGCGGGCGCTGCAGGCGCTCGGGCTCGTCGACCTCGCGGATCGCGCCGACCACCTGCCCGACGAGCTCTCCGGCGGCCAGCGCCAGCGCGCGACGATCGCGCGCGCGCTCGTCAACGAGCCCGCGATCGTGTGGGCCGACGAGCCGACCGGCGACCTCGACAGCGAGAACGCCGAGGAGATCGTGGCGCTGATGCGGCGGCTCAACGCCGAGCAGGGGTTGACGTTCCTGATCGTCACCCACGACATCGGCGTCGGCCGGAGCACCGACCGCATCGTCCGCATGGTCGACGGCGAGATCGTGGACGAGGAGTACCTGGAGGTGCAGCCATGACCGCGCGCGTGACGATGGCGGAGATCGACACGATCCGGATGAGCCTCGAGGCCGCGATCGAGCGGTTCGAGCAGCTCGTGCTGCCGGCCCTGCGCGAGCAGGACGGCTACGACGGGGCCTACGTGTTGGTCACGCCGGACGGCAAGGCGCTCGTGCTGACGTTTTGGGAGAGCGACGAGGCCGCGCAGGCGGGGATCGCCAGCGGGTTCCACGCCGAGCAGGTGGCGAAGTTCGCCACGGTCTTCCGGTCGCCGCCGGGACGCGAGACGTACGAGGTGGCCGTCGCCGATGCGCCGGCTGCCGTGACGCAGTAGGGGGTCGTCATGACCGAGCTGTTCGGCATTCCCATGGACACCCTGCTCGTCGTCCTGCTCGTCTTGCTCGGCGCGGTCGTCGGGGCCGTGGCGGTGCTGGCGCTGCGGAACCGCGTGCTCCTGCGCCTGGGCGTGCGCAACGTCTCGCGCCGCCGCGGCCGCAGCGCGCTGATCGTCGTCGGCCTGATGCTCGGTACCGCGATCATCGCGGCCGCGCTCGCCACCGGGGACACGATGGCGAAGACGATCAGGACGTCGGCGGTGACGGCGCTCGGGCAGACCGACGTGATCGTGTCGGTGCGCGGCGCCGAGGTCGAGGTCGGGCTGGCCGAGGCCGAGCCGACCGGGGTGCAGTACTTCCCGATGTCGCACTACCGCGAGATCGAGCGGGCGCTCGAGGGCTCGCCGCTCGTGGACGGAGTCGCGCCGGCGATCGTCGAGCCGGTCGCGGTGGCCGACATCCGCTCCCGGCAGCAGGAGCCTCGGATCTCCCTGTTCGCCACGGACCCCGAGGCGATGGACGGCTTCGGCTCGATCGTCGCCACCGACGGGACCACGGTGTCACTCGCCGACCTGCGTCCGGGCGAGGTGTTCCTCGACTCGGCGGCGGCGGACGAGCTGGCGGCGGAGGCGGGCGATCCCGTCCGCGTGCTGGCCGGAGGCGGCGCGGTCGAGGCGCGCGTGCGCGCGGTCGTCGACTACGACGGCGCCTTCAGCGACACCGGCGCGGTGCTGATGGCGCTCGAGCCGGCGCAGGAGCTCCTCGGGCGTCAGGCGCTCGTGAAGCGCGTGCTCGTCTCCAACCGCGGCGACGCCACCACCGGCGCCGCGCTGACCGACGACGTGATCCGGGAGCTGCAGCCGACGCTCTCGAGCCTCGGCCTCGCGGCGTCGCCCGTGAAGCAGGACGTGCTCGAGCTGGCGGACGCTGCCGGGGCCTCGTTCATGTCCCTGTTCACGACGTTCGGGTCGTTCTCGATCGCCGCGGGGATCCTGCTGATCTTCCTGATCTTCGTGATGCTCGCCGCCGAGCGGCGGGGAGAGCTCGGAATCGCGCGTGCGATCGGGACGCGCCGCGGCCACCTCGTGCAGATGTTCGTGTACGAGGGCGTCGCGTACGACCTGCTGGCCGCGGTGGTCGGGGTCGGGCTCGGGATCGCGGTCGCGTACGGGATGGTGATCGCGATGGCGGCCGGGTTCGAGGCCGACATGCAGCTCGACATCACGTACTCGGTGCAGCTCCGCAGCATCCTGATCGCCTACGCGATCGGGGTCCTGCTCACGTTCGTCGTCGTCGCGGTGTCGGCCTCGCGGGTCAGCCGGATGAACATCAGCACCGCGATCCGGAACCTGCCCGAGCCGCCCGCGCAGAAGGGGCGCCGCCGCCGGTGGGCATTCGTCGTCGTCGGCCTCGTCGCCGGCGGGCTGCTGGTGGTCTCCGGCGTGAGCTCGAAGCAGGAGGTCGTGCTCGGCGTCGGCGTCTCGCTCCTGATCCTCAGCCTCGTCCCGGTCGCCCGGGCCGTGGGCGTCCCCGACCGCGTCGCGAAGACGGTCGCTGGCCTCGCCCTGGTCGTGTGGTTCGTCACGCCGCTGCCCAGCCTGCTCGTCGACGACCTGAAGAGCGACTTCTCGATCTTCCTCGTCGGTGGGCTCGCGATCGTGCTCGGCGCGACGTGGGCGATCATGTACAACGCCGACATCCTCCTCGGGGCGGCGTCGAGGGTGCTCGGGCGGGTCGGCGGGCTCGCGCCCGTGCTGAAGATGGCGATGGCCTACCCGCTCCGGAGCCTGTTCCGCACCGGCGTCACCCTCGTGATGTTCACGCTCGTCGTGTTCACGCTCGTGGTCGGCGCAACGGTCTCCGGCTCGTTCGTGGGAGCGTTCGACGACGTCGAGTCGTTCTCGGGCGGGTTCGACATCCGCGCCACCTCGTCGCCGGTCAGCCCGATCCTCGACATGCAGCGGGAGCTCGAGGAGGCGCCGGGAGTCGACCCGGCGGACTTCACCGCCGTCTCCAGCCAATCGGTGCTCCCGGTCTCGGCCAAGCAGGCGGGAACCGACGTCGGGTACGAGGACTATGCCGCGCGCGGGCTCGACCGCGCCTACCTCGAGACGACGACGTACGGCCTGGCCGCGCGTGCGAAGGGCTACGGGTCGTCGGAGGAGGTGTGGCGAGCGATCCGCGACCGCCCGGGGCTCGCGGTCGTCGACTCCTTCGTCGTGCCGCGGCGGGAAGCCTTCATGTTCGGCGTGATGCCGGACTTCCAGCTCGAGGGCTTCTACCTGGAGGACGAGACCTTCGACCCGGTGCCGGTCACCATCCGCGACCCGCAGACGGGGAAGGCGGTCCAGCTGACCGTGATCGGCGTCGTGTCGGAGACCGCCGCCGAGGAGATGGCGTACGGGATCGCGACCTCGCAGGAGACGCTGGCCGGCACGTTCGGCTACCGCGTCGACCCGACGGTGCACCTGTTCGCGCTCCGCGACGGCGTCGACGTCGAGGCGGCGGCGCAGTCGCTCGAGCGTGCCTTCGTCGGCAACGGGCTCGAGGCCGACGCCCTCCCGGCGGTGCTCGCCGACGCGGTGGGCGCCTCGTGGACGATGAACCGGATCGTCCAGGGATTCATGGGCCTCGGCCTGATCGTCGGCGTGGCCGCGCTCGGCGTCATCACCGCCCGCTCCGTGGTGGAACGGCGCCAGCAGATCGGCGTCGCCCGGGCGATCGGCTTCCAGCGGCGCATGGTGCAGCTGAGCTTCCTGCTCGAGTCGTCCTTCATCGCGCTGACCGCGATCCTGGTCGGGACGCTCCTCGGGCTCGCCGTCGCCTGGAACATCATCGCGGACGCCGCGTCGGCGCCGAGCTACGAGAACCTCGCCTTCGAGGTGCCCTGGCTCAACCTCGGGATCATCTTCGCCGCCGTCTACCTCGTCGCGCTCGCGACGACCTGGGCGCCGGCGTTGCGGGCCTCGCGGGTGTACCCGGCCGAGGCGCTGCGGTACCAGTAGCGGAGCCGCCGCCGGCGTCCTGTGCGGGCGCCGGCGGCCGGCCGCGTGGTAGGACCCGCGCATGGACCGCCTCGTCGCGAGCATGTCGACCCTCGCCGGACCCGTGCCCGAGATGGACGAGGCCGGCGCCGTCGCCGGCGAGGCGATGCTGCCGTGGCTCCGCGATCTCGAGGGGTTCCGGGGCGTGCTGGTCCTGACCGACGAGACGCGCGAGCGGGCGCGCGTGCTCACGTTCTGGGAGAGCGGCGAGGCCGCCGAGCGGAGCCGGACGTCGCGCGAGGGGATGCGCGATCGGATGGCGGCGACCGTCGGCATGGAGGTGGAGTCGACCGAGACCTACGTCGTCGCCCACCTCGAGCTCACGGATTAGCCTCTAGCGGACGACGACCTCGATCCGCTGGACGGCGTTGTTGCAGAAGCCGTCGAGGTTCCACGGCGCCTGCAGCGGCTGCGCGTTGCCCGCCGCGTCCGTGGCGCGGCAGAGGAGAGCGTGCTCGCCCCGCTCGGCGTCCCACGGGTGGCTCCAGCCGCGCCACGCCCACGGCGACACCGGCGGCTCGAGCTCGGCGTCGGCCCACGTGGCGCCGCCGTCCGCGCTCACCTCGACTCGCTCGACCGTGCCGTGCCCCGACCAGGCGCGCCCCTCGAGGAGGCAGCGCCCCGGCTCGAGGAACCGTCGCCGGGAGAGGAACTCCGGGATCCCGGGCGGGACCATCAGCGCCCGCGGCAGCATCCTCGTGACCGGCGTTCCGGTCTCCTCCTCCGAGGCGCGGAGGTGGTAGGCGACCGCCTGCTGCCACCCGCCGAACGGCTCCCGGACGACGGTGATCGAGCGCAGCCACTTGACGTGCGTCATCCCGTACCAGCCCGGGACGACGAGGCGGAGCGGGTAGCCGTGCTGCGGCGGGAGCGGCTGGCCGTTCACAGCCCAGGCGAGGAGGACCTCGTCGCGCAGCGCCTCCGCGAGCGGGAGGCTCCGCTCGTACGCGTGCTCAACGTCGCCCTGGATGCCGCGGTCGAGGCCCGTGAACACGACCTCGCCGTCGGCCGGGACGCCCGCTTCGCGGAGCAGCGGCGCCAGCGGCGTCCCCGTCCACTCGGCCGTGCCCACCGCCTCCGTCAGCCACGGCTGGCTCGGGGAGCGCGGCGCGAGCAGCGCCCGGCCGTTCCCCGCGCACTCGAGCGTGACCGCCAGCGTCCGCGCCGGCCGCGCGCGGAGCTCGTCGAGCGTGAGCGCGAGCGGCCGCTCGACGGCGCCGCCGAGCTCCAGCGACCAGGCACGCGCGTCGACGGCGGGGATGTCGAAGTGGATCAGCAGGTAGTGCAGGCCGACGGGCGTGATCGCGTGCCGGAGCGCCTCCAGCGGCAGCGCGTGGTTCCGCGCAGCGAGGCGGAGCTCCTCGAGCGTGATGTCTCCGGCGAGCGTCGTGGCCACGGTCCGCGCCTCCCTCCGGGAGAGGCTGAACCGCGGCCTCCGAGATGTCAACCGACCCGCGTGCAGGCGCGGAATCCACGCCCGAAACGCTGCTACACTCCCGCGGCGCGGCGGCGTAGCTCAGCTGGTCAGAGCGCTGCACTCATAATGCAGAGGTCGGTGGTTCGAGCCCACCCGCCGCTACTTCACCGCGCCGTTCACCACACCGAGAGACAGGGACATGGCAGCCGGAGTACGCGTAGGAATCACGCTCGCCTGCACGGAGTGCAAGCGGCGCAACTACCAGACGAACAAGTCGAAGCGGAACACGCCCGACCGTCTGGAGGTCAGCAAGTACTGCCGCTGGTGCGGCCGGCACACCCCGCACCGGGAGACCAGGTAGTGGCGCGCGCTCCCCGCTCGCAGCGCCGCGCCCGCCGCGAGGCACAGGCCCAGTCCCGGGTCGACCGCGCCCGCCAGCGCCAGGCGCAGGTGCGCCCGTCGGCGCAGCCGGTGAAGCAGCAGACCGGGCGCAGGGAGTCCCGCGAGCGCGGCCGCTTCGTCC
>DATHTC010000192.1:0-5005 GCA_035463735.1 Gaiellaceae bacterium
GCCGTCGAGCCAGCCGCCGTTCGGAACGGAGTCGATGTGGCCGCCGATCAGGAGCGCACGTTCCGACTCGCCGCGGAGCGTGAACCACTGGTTGCCCGCCTCGTCGCGCTCGTACTCGAGCGGGAGACCGTCGAGCTTCCCGCGCAGCCACTCGCGCGCGCGCTCCCACGTCTCCGTCCAGGCGACGCGTTGGGCACCGTCCTCGTCGCCGGTCAGCTCCCGCAGCTCGCGAAGCTCGTCGACGGTGCGTGACGGCTGGAGCGGCACGGCGCGATCCTAGACCGCGGAGGCCCCCCGTTTCCACGCCGGCCGCACGCGCCGCCAGGCCCGCGACCAGAGCAGGAAGGCCACGAGCGGGATCACCAGGTACGCGATCCGCTGCACGTGGACGTGGACGAGGATCGTCTCCTCCAGCTCGCCGCTCAGGCGGACGAGCCACAGGTCGGCGCTCCAACTCGGCCCAGTGCGCCGCGCGCTCGAGACGGAGCTCGCGCTGCTGGACGAGCGCGAGGAGGAGCCACGCGAGCGCGGCCGCGACCGCTCCGGCGCGGGGGCGCCAGCGCCTCGGCCGGCCCGCCTCCACGTCGGTCGACGCTCCAGAGATATCGCTCGATGGCGAGGTTCATGCTGCCTCCTTCGGCTTCGCCGGCACGGACGCAGCGAGCAGCGGGTCGACGACGTCGACGAGCGCGCGCCACGCGCGCGTCCACTCCGCGAGGGCAGCCCGCCCCGCCGGGGTCGGTCGGTAGTACTTCCGCGCCGGCCCCGACGGCGACGCGACGAGCCGCGACGAGACGTGCCCGTCGCGCTCCAGCCGACCGAGCGCCGGGTAGACCGAGCCGTCCGGGACGTCGGCGAGCCCCGCCTCGTGCACGCGCTCGACGAGCTCGTAGCCGTACGACTCGCGCTCGGCGAGGAGCCGCAGCAGGACGATCCCGAGCACGCCCTTCAGGAGCTGGCTGTCGTGGTTCGCGGGCACGCATGAAGGCTATCCAAGCTACCTTGCAATGTCAACTAGAGACGCCGCCGACCGGTCGGTTAGGTTCCGCTCCATGGCGTCCTCGATCGGCCGGCGCGTCGGGAGCTTCCTCCTCGTCCTCGCGGGGCTCGTCGCGCTCTGGGAAGGGTTCAAGTGGCTGGCCGAGGCGACCGAGCTGCGGATCGGCACGTTCACCGTCAACGACGTCACCTTCCCGCACGTCCACGCGATCGTGGGGCAGCTCTTCGAGCCGTCGCGCCGGAACGGGCCGATGCTGATCGAGGTGCTGTGGGACTCCGCGCTGTTCACGGCGAAGGAGGCCGCGGCCGGGTTCCTGCTCGGGGCCGCGATCGGGCTCCTGATCGGGATCGTCCTCCACCACTCGAGGCTGCTCCAGCGGGGCTTCCTGCCGTACATCGTCGCCTCGCAGACGGTGCCCATCCTCGCGATCGCGCCGATGGTCGTCGTCTGGCTCGGCGGGGAGCTGCAGGCGCCGGGCTGGGTGTCCGTCGCCGTGATCTCGGCGTACCTCACGTTCTTCCCCGTGACCGTGAACACCCTCCGCGGCCTCGCGTCGGCCGACCCTCGCGCGCTCGAGCTGATGCGCTCCTACGCCGCGCCGTGGTGGAAGGTGCTCTGGAACCTGAAGCTCCCCGCGTCCCTCCCCTACCTGTTCGCGGCCTTCAAGATCGCCGCCACGGCGAGCGTCGTCGGCGCGATCATCGGCGAGCTGCCGTCGTCGATCCAGGACGGCCTCGGCGGCGCGATCCTGAACTTCAACCAGTACTACCTCAGCTCGCCGGAGAGCCTGTGGGCGACGAACCTGATCGCCGCGCTGCTCGGGATCACGTTCTTCCTCGTCATCGCCGGGATCGAGCGCCTCGTCGTGCGACGCGCCCCGGAGCACGTGGCATGAGCGTCGAGGGGCCGGTCGTCTCGATCAGCGGCCTGTCGAAGGCGTTCGTGCAGGGCCAGGTGCAGGCGCTGCAGGGCATCGACCTCTCGATCCGCCCGCGCGAGTTCGTGTCGCTGATCGGCCCGTCGGGGTGCGGGAAGTCGACGCTGCTGCGGATCGTCGGCGACCTGATCAGGCCGAGCAGCGGCGAGCTCGTCGTCAACGGCAAGTCGGCGCACCAGGCGCGCCTCGACCGCGACTACGGGATCGTGTTCCAGGACCCGGTGCTCTACGACTGGCGGACGGTGGCGAAGAACATCGCGCTCCCGCTCGAGCTCGCGGGCTGGAGCCGCGCGCGGCGGCAGGCGCGCGTCCGCGAGATGCTCGAGCTCGTGGAGCTGACCGGGTTCGAGGACCGGCACCCGTGGCAGCTCTCCGGCGGCATGCAGCAACGCGTCTCGATCGCGCGCGCGCTCTCCTTCTCCCCCGCCCTGCTGCTGATGGACGAGCCGTTCGGCGCGCTCGACGAGATGACGCGCGAGCGCCTCAACTCGGAGCTGCTGCACATCTGGGCGGAGACCGGCTGCACGGTGATCTTCGTCACGCACTCGATCGCCGAGGCGGTGTTCCTCTCGACGCGCGCCGTGGTGATGTCGCCGCGCCCGGGCCGGATCGCCCACATCGTCGACGTCGACCTGCCGCACCCGCGGACGCAGGAGACCCGCGAGGACCCGCGGTTCTTCTCGCTCGTGACGGAGGTGCGCGAGGCGCTCCACGGCGGCTCGGGCCGCGACGCGCCGCTGCGCACGGTCGAGGCCGACCGGTGAGCGCCTCCCCCGTCCCCGCCGCGCCCGTCGCAGGCGAGGCGCTGCTGGGCCGCACGGTGCGCGGCGTCCGCGGCTGGATTCCGGCCGCCGTCGTGTTCGTGCTCGGGATCGCGCTGTGGGAGGGGTACGTGTGGGCATTCGACGTGCAGCGCTTCCTGCTCCCGCCGCCCTCGGACATCGTCCGGACCTTCTGGGACGAGCGGGACGTGCTCTGGAGCGCGGGCTGGTTCACGTTCAAGGAAGCGCTCGGAGGCTTCGTGATCGGCTCGACGGCGGGGATCCTCGTCGCGCTCGTGCTCGCGCGCTGGCGCTGGCTGGGGAGCGCGCTGATGCCGTACGCGATCGCCGCCAGCGCGGTGCCGATCATCGCGTTCGCACCGATCACCAATCAGTGGTTCGGGCTGCTGAACCCGCTCTCGAAGATGGTGATCGCGGCGATCCTGTGCTTCTTCCCGGTGCTCGTGAACACGCTGCGCGGGCTCACTTCCGTGCGCCCGCAGTCGATCGAGCTCATGCGCAGCTACGCGGCAGGCGAGTTCACGATCTTCCGCCGCGTCCGCGTGCCGAACGCGCTGCCGTACGTGTTCTCGGCCTTGAAGGTGGCGAGCGTGCTCGCGATGATCGGCGCCGTCGTGGGCGAGTACTTCGGCGGGTCACAGGAGGCGCTCGGCGTGCAGATCCGGAACTCGGCGGCGCTGTTCCGGTTCGAGACGGCGTGGGCGGCGATCCTCGTCGCCAGCATCCTCGGGATCGCGTTCTACCTCGCAATCGGGGCGGTAGAGCGGTTCGTACTGCGGTGGGAGCGCCGCGGGAGCGAGTAAACGGTCGTTCGACGGAAGGAGAGAGAGGGCATGAAGGGTCGTTGGTGGCTGTGGCTGGCGGGCATGCTCGCGGTCGCGGCGCTCGCCCTCGCCGGCTGCGGCGGGGACGACGACGAGGAGGACGGCGAGGCGGCGGCGGGAGGCGACACGGCGGCCGCGACCGACGGCGGCGGCGGCTGCGAGTCGACCGACCAGGTCACGCTCCAGCTGAAATGGGTCACCCAGGCCCAGTTCGCCGGCTACTACGCCGCGAAGGAACAGGGCTCCTACGAGGACGAGTGCCTCGACGTGGAGATCAAGGTCGGCGGGCCCGACATCACGCCGGAGCAGGTGGTCGCGTCCGGGCAAGCCGAGTTCGGGATCGACTGGCTCCCGTCCCTGCTCGCCACGCGCGACCAGGGCGGCGACCTCGTGAACATCGCGCAGGTGTTCGAGCGCTCGGGCATGACCGAGGTGACGTGGAAGGACAGCGGGATCACCGACGTCGCCGGCATGCGCGGCAAGAAGGTGGGCGTCTGGTGCTGCGGCAACGAGTTCGAGCTGTTCGCGGCGCTGACGAAGAACGGCATCGACCCCAAGAACAAGAGCGACGTCACGATCGTCAACCAGCCGTTCGACATGAACCTGTTCCTGCAGCGGCAGGTCGACGCAGCCGCGGCGATGACCTACAACGAGCTCGCGCAGGTGCTCGAGCAGGAGAACCCGGACACGGGCGAGCTGTACACGCTCGACGACCTCAACGTGATCACGATGGAGGACGCCGGCACGGCGATGCTCGAGGACGGCGTGTTCACCCGCGGCGACTGGATCTCGGAGGAGGAGAACCAGGACATCGCGACGCGCTTCCTCAAGGCGTCGTTCGAGGGCTGGATCTTCTGCCGCGACAACCCGGAGGAGTGCCTCCAGATCGTGCTCGACAACGGGCCGACGCTCGGCGAAGGCCACCAGCGCTGGCAGCTGAACGAGATCAACGCGCTGATCTGGCCGAACGAGGGCCGCTTCGGCGTGATGAACGAGGAGGACTTCCAGCGGACCGCGGACATCGCGAAGCAGTTCGGCGTGATCAAGGAGGAGGCCAGCGACGAGGCGTACGTGACCGACTACGCCGAGGCGGCCGTGCAGGCGCTCGAGGACGAGGGCGTCGACGTCGTCGGCTCCGACTGGGAGAAGGAAGAGGGGGAGGTGACGCCGGGCGGCGAGTAGACGCTGCGCCCACGGGGGAACCCATGGTTCCCCCGTGGGCCCCCTCCTTCTGCCGGGTCGCGTTGGTGGGGCGTCGGCTTGGCCTCTCGCGCGCATGAAGCGCGCTTCGGCCTCCATGGCCGCGGTCTCATCGGCTGACCGGAGAGGACGTGGTCTCTGGCCTCCGCGCGCGCCCCCTCTCGGGGCGGGCGCTCCGGCCGCGCTCCGTACAGCGGGGCCGACGTGGGTCGACGGGCGGGATGCGCCCGGCTTCGCCGGGGTGCGATCCCGCGCGTCTCGA
>DATHTC010000193.1:0-3124 GCA_035463735.1 Gaiellaceae bacterium
CCTTGCCGTCCCAGCGCTCGTAGGCATGCGCGAGCGCGTGGACGACCGGCTGCTCGAGGCCCGCCCGCGCCGCCAGCGTGGCCGCCACCTCGCAGTGGATGGCCAGCCCGTCGCCCTTCAGCTCCGCGAGCCCGCGCACGACGAGCGCAGCGCGGCGGAGCGGCGCCCGGCCGGCCCCGACGGTGCGGACGAACGTCCCCATCAGCTCCCGTCCCGAGCCGTTGACCACCGGCGCCATCGCGGCGTTGAACGCACGGTCGTCGCCGCCGGCCACCGCGGCCGTCTCGGCCGCGTCGGAGGTGCACCCCAGGAAGCGGAGGAGCGCGAACTGGTGCACGACACGGACCTCGCGCGCGTCGCACCCGAGCGCGCCGGCGAGGCCGGCGGCGATTGCGCACGTGCGCAGCCCGTGGCCGAGCGGCTGCCCGGTCCCGAGATCCGTCGCGAGCGAGACGGACGCGAGCAGCTCGGCGAGGCGGAGCGGGCCGGGCGGCGCGGGCGTGTCCGGGCCGACCATCGGCGAAACGCTAACGCGCCGTCTTCGTCCGCGGCCGCTCAGCGTCGCCGGGCGGCGGCCGCGTCCGTCTCGGCCATCCGCGCACGGACGAGCGTCGTCACGAGCGCGGCCGGCAGCGGCTCGTCGGGCGCGAAGCGGATCGTCCCCTTCGACGTCTCGTACCCGGCGAGCTCCTCACGGTGCGCGTCGAGGACGGCAGGGCTCTGGACGTAGAAGGAGCAGTGGCTCTTGCCCGCGCCGAAGGAGACGAGGGGCCGCCCCCGATACCGGAACGCGGGGACGCCGTAGCCGATCCCCTCGACCGCGTCGGGAGCGGCGGCGGCGATCGTCCGGCGAAGCTCCTCGAGCGCCTCCCGGGTCTCGGGCGGCAGCCCCGCGAGGACCGCGTCGACCTCCGCGCTGCGTGCAGGTGTCGGAGCCATTCGTTCCCTCCGTGTCGTGGGCTCTGCCCTACGACCCCGTGGCCGCGTCGACATCATCGCCGACCGCCGCCCGCGGCTGCGGTCGTCGGGCGCGTACGGGGCGTCGGGGCGGGGTAGACCGATGCCGTGGACGCGCTCGTCGACCTGCTCCGCGACAACGACTCGGTCGGAGGCCGCCTCGCGACCTCGGCGCTGCTGATCGTCGCCGCCGTCCTGCTGGGACGCGCAGTCGCGGCCGGCTCGACGCGCCGGGTGGATGACCCGTACACGCGCTACCACGTCTCGAAGGCGATCCGGTACGGGGCGGTGCTCGTCGCGCTCGTCGGGCTCGCGGTGCTGTGGCAGCCGTTCGCTGGGCGGATCGGCGTCGTGCTCGGCCTCGCCGCCGCCGGCGTCGCGTTCGCGATGCAGGAGGTGATCGGCGCGATCGCGGGGTGGTTCAACATCCTCTCCGGACGGATCTTCCGCGTCGGCGACCGCATCGAGATGGGCGGCGTGCGCGGCGACGTAATCGACATCACGCCGCTCCGGACGAAGATCCTCGAGATCGGGGGCGCCGGCGAGGAGTCGTGGGTGAAGGGGCGCCAGCACACGGGCCGCATCGTCGCCGTCTCGAACAAGGCGACCTTCACCGAGCCCGTCTACAACTTCTCGGCGGCCTTCGAGTACCTCTGGGAGGAGCTCGCGTTCCCGATCTCGCACCGCAGCGACTGGAGTCGCGCGGAGCAGATCATGCGGGAGGAGCTCGTGGACGCGGCGCGGACGGCCGACGCCGAGCGCGCGATCAGCGAGATGCGCCGCCGCTACCCGGTGCCGAGGACGGAGCTCGAGCCGCGCGTCTTCGTCCGCGTGACCGACAACTGGGTCGAGCTCTCCGCGCGGTTCGTCGTCCCCATCCGCAGGGCGCGCACGGTCAAGGACGAGCTCACGCGGACGATCACGGAGCGGTTCGAGGCCGAGGGCATCGAGTTCGCGTCCGAGACGCTCGACGTCACCGTCCGCGGCGGCGGCTGACGGGAGGTGTGAGCGCCGGGAATGCCTCGGATGATCATCCGCCGGCCGAGGCGCCGAACACGCCTGCTCGAGCACCGCGCGACGGGGTAGGCGGGCGCGAGCGACCCGCCGCGAGGCCGTACGCGGGCGCGGAGGACGGCCGGCCGGTGCTCGCCGACCGGATCGAGGGCCTGATCTCGCAGGAGCACGCGAAGTGGGTGTAGGCCCGCGAGGAGCGCGAGCCGGACGGCCACGTCGCGGAGGCGCGGCAGCAGCCCTAGGCAGGCGGCCGGCGGCGCGGTAGCGTCTCACGCCACGTGACGCGCGTGGCCCTCCGCGGCATGGCCCGCCGCAAGCTCCGGGCCGTTCTCACGGCGATCGCGATCGTGCTCGGAGTCGCGATGATGAGCGGCGCCTACGTCCTCACGGACACGATCGACCGCGCGTTCGACGCCATCTTCGTCGAGTCGTACGCCGGCACCGACGCGGTCGTCACCGGCAAGAGCGCCGAGATCAGCTTCGAGGGCGAGTCGGCGCAGGCGCCGCCGATCCCCGAGGAGACGCTCGCGCGCGTCCGGAATGTCGACGGCGTCGAGGTCGCCACCGGATCGGTGCAGGACTTCCAGACGAGGCTCCTGCGACCCGACGGCGAGCCCATCGACACCGGGGACTTCGCGTCGCTCGCGTTCGGGATCGAGACCGGCGAGGAGGTCGCGCGTTTCAACCCGCTCAACCTCGTCGAGGGCCGATGGCCGGGCGGGGGCCGCGAGGTGGCGGTGGACGCGGGGGTGGCGGACGACGAGGATCTCGCCCTCGGCGACCGGATCGGGGTGGCGGGGGTCGGTCCCGCCCAGCTGTTCACGATCGTCGGCATCGCCAGGTACGGCGAGCTGAAGACGCTCGGGAGCACGACCTTTGCGATCTTCGACGTCGAGACGGCGCAGGAGCTGCTGGGGAAGCGGGGGCGGCTCGACGCCGTGCAGGCGGCGGCCGAGCCCGGCGTCACGCCCGAGCAGCTGACGGAGCGCATCCGCGCCGAGCTCGGCTCGGGCTTCACCGTCCGCACGGGCGTCGAGCAGGCAGACGAGCAGTCGGGCGAGATCGCGACGTTCACGAAGATCATCCGCTACTTCCTGCTGTCGTTCGCGGCCGTCGCGCTGTTCGTGGGCGCGTTCGTCATCTTCAACACGCT
>DATHTC010000194.1:0-3402 GCA_035463735.1 Gaiellaceae bacterium
TCGGCGACGGCCGATCCGAGCCCAAGGTCGTTCAGCGCCCGCACGGCGTTACCGGGCAGGTACAGCCCCGTCCCGGTCGGCCGCCACTCCGTCGCCCGCTCGACGACGAGTGCGTCGAGCTCGCGGCGACGGAGGGCGCGCGCCAGCGCCAGGCCGGCGACGCCGGCGCCGACGACGAGGGCGCGCAGCTCCGTCACCGCCCCCGCCGGGCGACCGGCGCGTCGCCCGCGCGGCCGCGGCTCCCGGTCCTCGCCGCGATGTGCCTCGCGAGGTGCTCGGCGTCCTTCCCGACGCCGCCGATCAGGAAGGAGGTGATCGCGGACAGGAAGAAGAGCCCCAGGAAGTACAGGCCGGGCTCGCCGGGCACGATCCCGCGGTCGTGCACCGGCCGTCCGTCGTCGCCGAAGACGGGGAGGTCGACCCAGCCCCAGTCCGCCTCGTACCCGGTGCACCAGATCACGTTCGCCACGTCGACTACGCGGCCGTCGTCCAGCAGCGGCCGGCCGTCCTGCACCCCGACCGTCCGCGGGACCCGCTCGACCCCGGCGGCGGCGAGGTCTCGGGGCTTGACGCGGGCGAGCGGGGCGGTCATGTCGAGGAGCTTCGGCCGGAGCTTCCTCCCGATCGGCGTCCTCACCGTCATCACGCGCGACAGGAAGAACCAGTACGGCGGCGTGAGCAGGCGGTCGACGCGGCTCCCGGCGCTCATCGGCTCGCTCCCCGGGTGGCTGCCTGACAGCAGGGTCGTCGCCGACCGGGACAGCTCGAAGGCGATCTCGGCGCCCGAGTTGCCGGCACCCACGACGAGGACCGGCCCCTCCTGCAGCTCGCTCGGGTCCCGGTACTCGCTCGAGTGCAGCTGCACGATGCCGGGATCGAGCTCGGAGGCGAACGCCGGCACGTTCGGCCGCGGAAACTGACCCGTCGCGATCACGACGTGCCCCGCCTCGAGCCGGCGCTCGCCGACGGTGAGGAGGTACCTGTCGCCCTGCCGGGACAGGCGCTCGACCTCGCTGCCGAGCCGGACGGGAAGGTCGAAGCGCGTCGCGTAGGCCTCGAGGTAGTCGGCGACCTCGTCCTTGCCCGGGTACGACCAGGCGGGCGCCGGGAAGGGCCACCCTGGCAGCCCCGAGTAGCGGGCCGGCGTGAAGACGCGGAGGGACGTCCACCGCTTCCGCCACGTGTCGCCGATCCGCGCGCCCGCGTCCAGGATCACGAACGGCCGGCCCCGCTGCGCGAGGTGGTAGCCCATCGCGAGTCCGGCCTGGCCGCCCCCGACGATCACGGTCTCGACCCGCTCCGGGCGGGGCCCGTCGCCGTCGAGCGGACGCCGCACGTGCCGCGCGCGGGCGACCTCCATCACGCCCCCACCCCGGCGGCGCGCACGTTCTCCAGCACCACGGCCATCGTCTCGCCGAGGACGCCGGTCGGGCTGAACTCGACGATCTCCGCTCCTTCGAAGTAGACGGGCGTGTGCCCGGGCGGGACGTAGTAGGCGTCGCCGGCCACGTACGTCTCCTCGCGACCGGGGAGCCGAAAGGCGACCTTGCCCGCGACCACGTACCCCCAGCGCGGCAGCTGGCAGAGGTCGTCGGGCAGCCCGCGGAACAGCGGGGCGAGATCGGCGTCCGCCCCGTGGGACTCGAAGCAGACCGAGTACCCGCCCTCCAGGTGCTCGAGACGGACGTCGTGGCCGTCGAGCTCGACGTGCTCCGACGCCGTCTCCCTCGATGCGTGCGGCATGGCAACCTCCCGTCGCTCGTCGTGGCCGCGATCGCGGCTCGGAGCCCACGCTAGGCCCGCGCCCTCCCCTCCTCATCGGCCGTACCACCCAACCTGCGCCGCGGCCCCGCATGGGTGGTTCCACCCATCGCTCAGAGGAGCTCGTGCTCGTAGGCGTACGCCGTCGCCGCCGCGCGGGAGGGCACCCGCAGCTTCGAGAGGATGTTGCTCACGTGCCGGTCGACGGTCCGCTCGCTGAGGACCAGGCCCGCGGCGATCGCCTTGTTCGTCTCGCCGGCGGCGACGAGACGGAGCACCTGCAGCTCGCGCGGCGTCAGCCCGTGCACCTCGCCCGGGGCAGCCTGCCGGACGAGCGAGGCGACGGCGGCCAGGTCGGAAGCCGCGCCCAGCTCCACGAAGGCGGCGCGGGCGGCGTCGAGCTCCAGCCGGCCCGCGTCCTCGTCGCCCAGCCCGCGGCACGCGACCCCGACGAGCACCCGGGCGCGGGCCTCCTCGTAGGGCGCCCCGAGCTCCCGCCACACGCCGCAGGCGCGACGGAGCGGCGGCAGCGCCGCCCACGGGTCGCCGTCGGCGAGCGCCAGTGCGCCGCGCGCGTGCGCGGCCGTCCCGACCAGCATCGGGCTCCCGAAGCGCTCCGCGAGCTCCTCGAGCTCGTCGCACGCGCCGCGGGCCGCCTCGAGGTCGCCCGCCGCGAGCATGATCTCGACGAACGCCGGCAGCAGGCCCGCCCGCCTGAGGGGGTCGGAGACCTCGGCGGCGACGCGCCGGATCGCCGCCCTCGCGGCGTCGAGGTCCCCCTGCGCCAGTCGCAGCAACGCGAGACCCGGCTGCGGCTCCCAGCCGCACAGGCTCGCCTCCGCGTACGCCGCCTCGGCGGCGGCGCGTGCTCCCCGCAGGCGGTGGATCTCGGCCTGCCGGTAGAACGCCTCGCCGGTCGCGACGCGGTACGACACCTGCGCGAAGCGCTCGCCCGCGCGGCGCGCCTCCGCCAACGCGTCCGCCCACGCGCCGTCGACCTGCATGACCTCGGCGCGGTGCACGAGGCAGCGGCCGGTGAAGCTCACGAGCTGCGGCTGCTCGTCGCACCACCGCGTCAGGGCAGCCGTCCACTCGCGCGCCCGCCCCACCTCGTACACCCGGTGGCAGCCCTCGATCACGCTGCAGTAGATGAGGCCCGTGATGGGAGGCGAAACCTCGCCGGTGCCGACCGCCACCATGACCTCGTCCAGGAGCGCGGCCCCGGCCTCGATCCGCCCCTGCACGAAGAGGATCCGGCCCTGCTCGTGGAGCGACATCGCGACCAGGTCGGCGTCCCCGAAGCGCTCGCCGACGGCCCCTGTCGCGACGGCCGTGGCGAAGGCGGCGTCGAGGTTCCCGGCCGCCTCCTGCTGCATCATTGCCGCCACCAGCAGATACCCCTGCTCGACGCAGTCGCGGCCGGCGATCAGGCGCTGGGCACGCGCGAGCCAGCCGGTCGCGTGCGCGGGCTCGCCGCGCTGGGCGCTGTTGATTCCGATCCAGAAGGCGCACCGCACGGCCCGCGCGACGTCGCCCGCGTCGAGGTACGCGTGGTGGGCGCGCTCGAGCATGTCGCGGTACTCGGCATCGCGCCCGGCCATGAAGGCGGCGATGGCCAGCAGGACGAGGTCGTCCGCCTGC
>DATHTC010000195.1:0-2769 GCA_035463735.1 Gaiellaceae bacterium
CGCGCGGGCTCGCGTACGCGCCCTACGCGGACCTCTTGTGGTTCGAGACGTCGCACCCGGACCTCGACGAGGCGCAGGCCTTCGCCGATGCCATCCACGAGCGCTTCCCCGGGAAGCTGCTCGCGTACAACTGCTCGCCCAGCTTCAACTGGCGCAAGCACCTCGGCGACGACGAGATCGCGCGCTTCCAGCGCGAGCTCGGCGCGATGGGCTACCGGTACCAGTTCATCACGCTCGCCGGTTTCCACGCGCTCAACGCGTCGATGTTCGAGCTGGCACGGGGGTACGCTGCCGAAGGCATGCCCGCCTACGTCCGGCTCCAGGAGCACGAGTTCGAGCTCGAGGCGCACGGCTACACGGCGAGCAGGCACCAGCGTGAGGTCGGCGCCGGCTGGTTCGACGCGATCGCGAGCGCGGTCAGCGGCGGCGAGTCCTCGACGCTCGCGCTCAAGGGCTCGACCGAGGAGCAGCAGTTCGAGGAGGTGCACGCGTAGTGGCCGTCGCCGTCCCCGAGGGCGTCGAGGTCCTCGCCCCCGCGGACGGCGACATCCTCGCGCCGGGCGCGCTCGCGCTCGTCGCGAGCCTGCAGCGGGAGCTCGGCCCGAGGCGCGAGGCGCTGCTGCGGCGGCGCCGCGAGCGGCACGCCGAGCTCGAGGCGGGTGCGCGCCTCGACTTCCTCCCCGAGACGCGCGCCGTGCGCGAGGGCGACTGGGGCGTGCCGCCCGCGCCGCCCGACCTCGAGGACCGGCGCTGCGAGATCACCGGCCCCGTCGAGCGCAAGATGATGATCAACGCGCTGAACTCGGGCGCGCGCGTGTTCATGGCCGACTTCGAGGACGCGAACTCGCCCACGTGGGCGAACGTCGTCGAGGGCCAGCGGAACGTGCGGGACGCGGTGCGGCGAGAGATTGCCCTCGACACGCCCGCGAAGTCGTACCGGCTGAACGAGGAGACGGCGACGCTGCTGATCCGCCCGCGCGGCTGGCACCTCCCCGAGCGGCACGTCCTCGTCGACGGCGAGCCGGTGTCCGCCTCGCTCTTCGACGTCGGCGTCTGGCTCTGGCACAACGGCGCCGAGACGCTCGAGCGCGGCTCCGGCCCGTACCTCTACCTGCCGAAGCTCGAGTCCCACCACGAGGCGCGGCTCTGGAACGACGTCTTCGAGCTCGCGCAGGACGAGGTCGGGATCCCGCGCGGCTCCGTGCGCGCCACCGTGCTGATCGAGACGATCCTCGCGGCGTTCGAGATGGAGGAGATCCTCCACGCGCTCGGCCCGCACGCGACCGGGCTCAACGCCGGGCGCTGGGACTACATCTTCTCGGTGATCAAGACGTTCGGCCGGGACGAAGGCTCAGTGCTTCCCGACCGCGCGCAGGTGACGATGACGGTGCCGTTCATGCGCGCCTACACGGAGCTGCTCGTCCGGAGCTGCCACGCGCGCGGCGCCCACGCGATCGGCGGCATGGCGGCCTTCATCCCGTCCCGGCGCGACGCGGAGGTGAACCGGATCGCGCTCGCGAAGGTGCGCGAGGACAAGGAGCGCGAGTCGCAGGACGGCTTCGACGGCACCTGGGTCGCGCATCCCGACCTCGTGCCGGTGGCGACCGAGGTCTTCGACGGCGTCCTCGGCGACACGCCGAACCAGCTCGACCGGCTCCGCGAGGACGTGCACGTCGGGGCGTCACAGCTGCTCGACTTCCGCGTGCCGGGAGGCGAGGTCACCGACGCAGGCCTCGCGACCAACGTCTCCGTCGGCGTCCGCTACCTCGCAGCCTGGCTCGCCGGGACGGGCGCGGCGGCGATCGACAACCTGATGGAGGACGCGGCGACCGCGGAGATCTCCCGTTCGCAGGTGTGGCAGTGGGTCCACGCCGGCCGGTTCACCCGCGAGCGCGTCCGCGCGGAGCTCGAGCCGTGGCGCGCCGAGCACCCGGAGGCGGCGGCGCTGTTCGAGCAGGTCGCGCTGGGCGACGAGTTCGTGGAGTTCCTCACGCTTCCGGCCTACGAGCTGCTCTCCTAGCGGGCAGCGGCGCGGGCGTACCATCTCGGCGTGAGCCTCGAAGCCACGAAGGCCGACGAGCTCGCCTACGCGATCGAGCAGGCGATCGTCACCGGAGAGGTCGCGCCCGGGACGGTGCTCCGCCAGGAGCAGCTCTCGGAGCAGTTCAGCGTCTCTCGGACGCCGGTTCGGGAGGCGTTGCGGCGCCTCGCGGCGCTCGGGCTCGTCTCCTTCGAGCCGAACCGCGGCGTCCGCGTGCGGACGCTGTCGCGCGAGGAGCTCGAGGAGGCGTTCCTCGTACGGGCGGAGCTCGAGTCGCTGGCGACCGAGCTCGCGGCGGCGCGGATCACGCCGGCCGACCTCGACGAGCTTCGGGTCGCCGAGGCCCGGTTCGCCGAGCTGACCGAGCGGCTCACGGGAGGGCGGACGGAGGAGCTCGACGAGCGCCGCGCCCTGACCGCCGAGTGGGTACGCGCCAACCACGCGTTCCACGACGTCATCTACCGCGTCGCGGCCGCCCCCATGGTCGAGCGGATCGCGAAGTCGGCGCGTCGGACCTTCGCGGGGCAGGCCGTCTGGGGCGCGGGCGCGTCCGACATCGACGAGCTTTACGAGCGCAACGTGCTCCAGCACCGTGCGATCCGCGAGGCGCTCGCCGCCGGCTCCGGCGCGGGGGCGCGCGCGCTCGCGCGGGAGCACGTCCTCCACTCGTTCCGCCTCCTGGAGACGGTGCTCGCGCAGATCGGCCAACCCGCGCTCAGGCGGCTCGC